>NZ_WWIC01000316.1:0-5227 GCF_009872555.1 Streptomyces sp. SID5643 | reverse complement strand
GGGCCCATGGACCAGCCGTCACCCGCGATGTGATGGACGACCACGGCCAGGGCGTGCTCGTCCGGCCCGGCCGAGAACAGCCAGGCGCGGATCGGCAGTTCGGACGTCAGGTCGAACTCGTGGCCGACGACGCCGGAGACGGCGCCTGCCAGGTCCGCGGGTGTTGCGGAGTCGGGCAGTTCCACCACCCGGAGCTCCCAGTCCAGGTCCGCGACGTCCGTGATCTGCTGATGGGGCTCGCCGTCGGTCACGGCGAAGGTGGTGCGGAGCACCTCGTGCCGCTCCAGGACGTCCCGCAGTGCCGCGCCCAGCGCCTCCCGGTCCACCGTGCCCGACAGCCGGAGGGCGACCGGGATGTTGTACGTCGCGCTGGGGCCCTCCAGCTGCGCGAGGAACCACAGCCGACGCTGCGCAAAGGACAACGGAATCATCAGGACCCTCCTGGTTACGTCCGGGACGCACGGCGGCCGTCCGCGCTTCGGTGGCGGTCGCCCTGCCGGAAACCAGGCGTTCCTGAATCACCGCCCGTGAAAACCGGGCAGTGGATGTCACCGACGGCATTTCATGGCACCGCGCCACACCACTGCCTCACCGCGCCCACTATGGCTCAGTGCCTATCGCTGATCAATCAATCGGGTCTGCGGCTGTTCAACTGTGCTGTGGCAGCAGTTGAACACCTGCGCCGGCAGCACCGGAGCGGCTTTAATCGAGGCCGAGTTGGCGAAGGTCGGTGCGGACGGGCCATGATTCCGCGACAGCGGGCATCATCTTCCATTGAGGGGCGGGAACGCCATGCTCCGACCTGGGTCCATCATCGACGTGGTTCGTTCGCACGCAGAGCGCCGGCCGGACGAAACAGCCTATTCCTTTCTGGCCGGCGACGCGTCCGGACTTCACATAACGCGGCAGCTGAGTTATAGCGAGCTCGATGCCAATGCGGCCGGAATTGCGACGGTGCTGCGGAATTCCCAGGAACCCGGCGACCGGGTACTGCTGGCCTGCCCCCCCGGTCCTGATTTCGTCGTGTCCTTTCTCGGCGCGCTGTACGCGGACGTCGTACCGGTGCCCGCTCCGCTGCCGTCCGGCAACAAAGGGCAGCAGGCGCGCGTGAACGGCATCATGACGTCGGCCGGGGTGAGCGCGGTGCTCACCGACGAGCGGAACTTCGACGAGGTCCGTGCCTGGCTCGCCGGGTCGGCTCCCGGGGTGTCCTGCCTTTCGGCCGAGCGGGCGGCCGCCGGGACCGGCCGGGCCTGGCGCCCGGCGGCCGTCGATCCGGACCGGCTCGCGTTCCTTCAGTACACCTCCGGGTCGACCAGCGATCCGCGCGGGGTGATGGTCAGTCATGCGAACCTCGTGGAAAACCTCGGACTGATCCAGCGGTCGTACGGGGTGCCCGACGGCGCTCGTGTCGGCGGCTGGCTGCCGCCGTACCACGACATGGGTCTGATGGGAACGTTGCTGTTGCCGTTGTTCATCGGCGGTCAGGGGTTCCTCATGGCGCCCGCGACCTTCCTCCGGCGGCCGGCGATGTGGCTGGAGATGATCGACAAGCATGACGTGGCGTTCAGTCCGGCGCCCAACTTCGCCTACGACCTGTGCGTGAGACGGGTGTCCGCGGAGCGGGCGGCGGCGCTGGACCTGTCGCGCTGGCGCTGGGCGGTCAATGGCGCGGAACCCGTGCAGAACGCCACCGTGCGGAACTTCGTCCAGCACTTCGCGTCGGCGGGGCTGCGGCCGGAGGCGGTCTGCCCGAGCTACGGAATGGCGGAGACGACCCTATTCGTCTCCGGCAGTCCGGGGCTGTCCGCCGCCGTCGTGAGCCGGGTCGACGCGGAGCGGTTCGAGCAGAACCGGTTCACGCCGACCGGGCAGGGCGAGGAGGCGCGGCTCGTCGTCAGCAGCGGGCCGGTCTCCGACGGTTTCGATCTGCGGATCGTCGATCCGCACTCGCTGCGGGAGCTCGCCGACGGCGAGATCGGCGAGATCTGGCTGCGGGGGCCGAGCGTCGCGCGGGGGTACTGGGGTCAGGAGGAGGAGACCGAACGGTCCTTCCGCGCCCGTACCGCGAGCGGCGCCGGTCCGTTCCTGCGGACGGGTGACCTGGGCGTACGCCACGAGGGCGAGCTGTATGTGACCGGCCGGATCAAGGAGGTCCTGATCCTCAACGGCCGCAACATCTATCCGCAGGACATCGAGCGCGAGGCGAGGGACCAGCATCCGGCGTGCGCGGACGGCGCCGGGGCGGCGTTCACGGTGACCGTGGACGGGGGCTCCGAGAGCGTCGTGCTCGTACAGGAGATCCGGTGGAGCGACCTGGACGAGGGAGCGCTGCGGGACCTGGCACGCGGCGTCATGGCCGGTCTGTCCGCGAGCATCGGCGTCCCCGTCGGCAACATCGTGTTCGTCAGGCCGGGCGCGGTGCTGCGCAGCACCAGCGGCAAGGTGCAGCGGGTCGCGATGCGCCGGCTCTTCGAGGACGCCGCCCTGACGCCGGTCACGGAGGAACTCGACGAGCGGGTGCGACGCGCGTACCGGCCACGGTCCGGGGAGCGGACGGAGCCGGGCGGGCCTGTCGTGTCCGCTGCCGCCGCCCGACGATCGGGCTGACCGCCGAAGGGCCCGCCGCCGCGCCCCGGACCGTCCGGGGCGCGGCGGCGGGCTTTTCCGTGTCCTGCGGCGGCGCCACGGACACCGCCCGTAGCGGCACCACCGCACGAGCGCGCCAAGGCACGATCACGCACGGGTCCCGGGCGGCGCCGTAGCGGGCCCCGGCTCGGGTGCCGCGGTGTGCGCCACCGTTCGGACCGCACCCCGCTCGGCCGCACACGTACGCGACGGCGCCGCCCGCAGTCATCCCGGGCGGCGCCGTAGCGGGCCCCGGCTCGGGTGCGGCGGTGTGCGCCGCCGTTCGGACCGCAGCCCGCTCGGCCGCACACGTACGCGACGGCGCCGCCCGCAGTCGTCCCGGGCGGCGCCGTCGCGGGCGCTCGGTGGGTCAGCTCGTGCTCCTGACGCGTCGCATCGGCCGCAGGCTCGGCCGGGCGGACTTCTCGTCGCCGATCTGCTGGGCGAACCCGGCGACCGTGGGCGCGTCGAACAGCGCCCGGATCGGGACGTCGACCCCGAGCTCGGCGCCGACCTGGGCGATCAGCAGGGTCGCCAGCAGCGAGTGCCCGCCCAGTTCGAAGAAGTCGTCGTCGACGCCCACGTTCTCCAGGCCGAGGACTCCGGCGAAGAGGGTGCACAGGAGTGCTTCCCGCTCGTCGGCGGGGCCCCGGCCCGTGCCCGCCATCCCAGCGAAGTCCGGGACCGGCAGCGCTCCCCGGTCCAGTTTCCCGTTCGGAGTCAGTGGCAGCGCGTCCAGTTCCACCACCGCGGCGGGCACCATGTACTCCGGCAGCCGCTCGGCCAGGAACTCCCGCACCGGTGTCGCCGGCTCTTCGCCGGCCGCGCCGGGCACCACGTAGGCGACCAGGCTGATGTCCCCCGGGGTGTCCTCGCGGGCGACCACCGCCGCCTGGGCGACCAGGGGGTGGGCGAGGACCGCGGACTGCACTTCGCCCGGTTCGATCCGGAATCCGCGGACCTTCACCTGCTCGTCGGCCCGGCCGGAGAACACCAGTTGCCCGTCCCCGGTCCAGCGCGCCCGGTCGCCCGTCCGGTACATGCGCGCACCCGGCTCGAACGGGTTGGCGACGAACCGCTCCGAGCTCAGCCCCGCGCGCCCCAGGTACCCGCGCGCCAGCCCGGCCCCCGACACGTACAGCTCGCCCGATACGCCGACGGGCACCGGACGCAGCCGGTCATCGAGCACGTACACCCGTGCGTTGAGGACCGGGGCACCGATGGGCGGCGCGATCTCGCCCGCCAGGGGGCGGCTCATGGTGGCGCACACCGTGGTCTCGGTCGGTCCGTAGGCGTTGATCATGCGGCGGCCCGAGGACCACTTCCCCACCAGCGCCGGAGGGCACGCCTCGCCCGCCACGATCAGCGTCATCCCGGCAGGCAGCCCGTCCTCGGGCAGTACCGCCAGCGCCGCGGGCGGCAGCGTCGCGTGCGTCACCCCGTGCCGCCGCAGCACTCCGGTCAGGCTCTCGCCGGGCAGCAGCTCGTCCGCCGGCGCCAGGACGAGACGCGCCCCCGAGAACAACGCCATGCACACCTCGGACACCGCGGCGTCGAAGCTCGGGGAAGCGAACTGCAGCACCCGGCTGTCGGGCTCGACGCCGAAGCGCTCGATCTGGGAGAAGGCGAGCCCGGCGATACCGGAGTGGGTCACCACGACGCCCTTGGGACGGCCGGTGGAGCCGGACGTGTAGATCACGTACGCCGGCGTGTCGAGTGTCAGCGGCGCCGTGCGTTCCGCATCCGAGACATCCGGAGCATTCGAGAAGTCCGGAACTTCGTGGTCGCCGCTGTCCGGCGCCGGCTCGTCCACCACCACCTGGGGCGCCGTCCCCGGCAGGGCCCCGGAGGTCGCCGCGTCCGTCAGCACACACACCGGAGCCGCGTCGCCCAGCATGTAGCCGATGCGTTCCGCCGGATACTCCGGGTCCACCGGCAGATACGCGCCGCCGGCCTTCGCCACCGCCAGCATCGCGACCAGCCAGGCCACCGAGCGGGGCAGGGCCACCGCCACGATCCGCTCCGGGCCGACGCCGAGGCCGATCAGCCGGCGTGCGAGCCGGTTCGCCCGGCTGTTCAACTCCGCGTACGAGACGGTGAGTTCGCCGATCTCCACGGCCACCGCGTCCGGAGCCTTGCATACCCGCTCCTCGAACAGCTCCGCAAGACCGGCGGCCGGCAGCGCCCGGCGCGAGTCGTTCCACTCGTCGAGGATCCGCGCCCGCTCCCCGGTGGTCAGCACGTCCACCGAGCCGATCCGCCGGCCCGGATCCTCCGTCACCGACTCCAGGAGCGTCACCAGGCGTTCCGCCAGGGACTCCACGGTGGAGCGGTCGAAGAGATCCGTCGCGTAGATGACGGCTCCGGTGATGCCTGCCGCCGCGCCTGCCGCGTCCCGCTTCTCACCCATGCTGAAGGCCAGGTCCAGCCGGGCCGATGTGGCCTCGACAGCGGCCGGTCCGATGTTCAGACCGGCGAGATCCAGATGGGCGGCCTCCTGGTTCTGGAGCGTCAGATTGACCTGGAACAGGGGGTGGTGGGCGAGCGAACGCGCCGGGTTGATCGCCTCCACCAGCTTCTCGAACGGCACTTCCTGGTG
>NZ_WWIC01000315.1:0-22471 GCF_009872555.1 Streptomyces sp. SID5643 | reverse complement strand
CTCCCGCACCGCCGGCCGACGACTGGCGGGATCCTGCGGAGGCGCGGCCCGCTCCGCCCGTACCGGACCGGACGGGCCAGGCGGAGGAGTACTCCCCGCCGGCCCAGGCGGACACCGCCGCCCCGGACGGGACGCATCCGCCCGCGGGACCCGGTACGGGCGACACCGACCAGCCGACGCGCCCGTTCGTCATCCGGTCGCTCGACGACAACCCGGTGGAGCTGCGGCCCGGCACCGGCCCGGCCTCCGGCGCGCCGTACGGCGACGCCGTCAGCGACCTGGTGCACGCGGCCGTGGCCGACCGGCCGCTGGAGGAGGTCGTCGACCTCATCGTCTCGCTGGAGGAGTCGCCCGACCACACGCAGGCCAGGGTCGACGCGCTCCGCACCGCCGGGGTGAGCCGGTCCGTCGAGGACGTGTCGCGGCTGATCGCCCTGCTGACCAAGCCCCCGCGTGACGCCGAGTGCGCCGACGAGGCGATCCGGGCCGCGGCCGCCCACCGGCCGGTGGAGGAGGTGACCCGGCTGGTGACCCTGCTGCACAAGGAGCCGCAGGAGCCCCACGTCCGCGAGGAGGCTCTCCGAGCGGCCGCCACCGGCCGCTCCGTCGGGGAGCTGGTCGAGTTGATCGACCGCCTGGGTCTGGAACGACTGGACCGCAACGGCCGCCGCCCGAACGGGACTTCGCGACCCGAGAGGGAGAACGGTGAGCCCGGGACGCCCCGCCGCCCGGGCAAGCGCCGCACGGCACGCCCGGACGCGGACCGCGAGACGCACCGCCCCCTGGACGACGCACCGCCGGACCGGGAGCATGCCACGGACCGGTTCGCCCGGTCCGTGTCCTGGTCGGGCTGGCTCGCCGCCCTGGCCCTCGCGGTGTGCGCGGTGGTCCACTTCCCGCTGCAGCGCGGCGACGCGTCCTTGCGGCTGCACGCGTTCGCCCTCGGCCTGTCGGTGCTGTGCACGGTGCTGGCACTGCTGCTGGCGCTGCGCCCCGTGGCGCTGGTGCTGGCAGGGGCGGTACTGGTGCCCACGGTGCTGGCCGGCGCCCAGGCGTACGGGAGTTCCTTCCCGTCGGCGTCCCTGTCCCGGGCCGTCGACCTGGCACTGGCCCCGCCGTGGCTGGCCGCCTCGGTCGCCGGATGCGCGGCACTGCTGTCCCTCGTCGCGCTGGTCTTCCGGGTACTGGCGCCCATCGCCGCCCGGCAGTGGGCCGCGGCGCCCGCGCCCGAGGCGCGCGGCATGACGGAGTGAGACCTCGGCCGGGCTCCGGCCGGCGGCCCCGTTCAGGCCCGCCGGCCGAGCAGCCCGGTCAGCACCCGGTCCGGGGTGAGCGGGAGTTCACGGAGCCGGACGCCCGTGGCGTGGTGCACCGCGTTGCCGATCGCCGCGGCCGTCCCGACGATGCCGATCTCCCCGATGCCCTTGCTGCCCATGGGGTTGAGACGGGAATCCTCCTCGTCCAGCCAGTGCGCCTCGATCCCGGCGACGTCCGCGTGCACGGGCACGTGGTACGACGCCAGGTCCGACTCGGTGAAGTCGCCGAACGCGGCGTCCATGGTGCTGCCCTCGGTCAGCGCCATGCCCAGCCCCATCGTCATGCCCCCGATGAACTGTGAGCGCGCCGTACGGGCGTTGAGGATGCGGCCCGCCGCATAGACCCCGAGGAGCCGGCCGACGCGGACCTCACCGGTGACCGTGTCCACGGTGACCTCGGCGAAGTGCGCCCCGAAGGCGTGCCGCGCGAAGTCGCTCTCGGCGTCCGCGGCTCCCGTCGTGTCGGCACGGTGGTCGAGGCCCTGCTCCGGCAGCGGCCCCGCGTGCCCGGCCAGCCGCCGGGCCAGTCCGGCACAGGCGTCGTGCACCGCCCAGCCCCAGGAAGCGGTCCCGGACGAGCCGCCGGCCAGTGGCGCCGACGGCAGTTCCGTGCTGCCGACCTCGATCCGCACCGTCTCCAGCGGCACACCCAGGGCGTCCGCACCGACCTGCGCGAGCACCGTCCGGGCGCCCGTCCCGATGTCCGTGGCGTTGATCCGCACCAGGAACGAACCGTCCGGCAGGGCGCGCGCCGTCGCCGTGGAGGGCCCCACCATGACGGGATACGTCGCCGCCGCCACTCCCGTCCCCAGCAGCAGGGAGCCTTCCCGGCGGACGCCCGGGCGGGGATCGCGCCCGGCCCACCCGAAGCGCCGGGCGCCCTCGCGCAGGCACTCGACGAGGTGCCTGCTGCTGAAGGGCCTGCCGCTGTCGGGCTCGACGTCCGGTTCGTTGCGGACGCGCAACTCGACCGGATCCATGCCGAGTTCGGTGGCGAGTTCGTCCAGGGCGGACTCCAGCGCGTACATGCCCGGCGCCTCGCCCGGCGCCCTCATCCACGACGGGGACGGCACGTCCAGTGCCGCCACCCGGTGGACCGTACGGCTGTGGGGCGCGGCGTACATCACCCGTGCGGGCACCGCTGCCTGCTCCACGAACTCCTTGATGCGGGAGGTGTGGGTGGTGACCTCGTGCGTCAGCGACGCGAGACGGCCGTCCGCACCGGCCCCGAGCCGCAGCCGGTGCAGGGTCGGCGCGCGGTGCCCGACGACGGCGGGCAGGTAGCGGCGCGGCAGGGCCACCGTCACCGGCCGCCCCGTCTCACGTGCCGCCATGGCCGCGAGCACGACGTCCGGGCGCGGCGTGCCCTTGGACCCGAAGCCGCCGCCGACGTGCTCGGCGGTGACGACGATCCGCTCCTTGGGCAGACCGAACAGCCCGGCGAGCACCGCCCGTACGGCACCGGTGCCCTGGCTGGAGGTGTGCACGGTGAGCCGGCCGTCCTCCCACCGGGCGGTGCTGGTGTGCGGCTCCATGGGGTGGTTGTGCAGCGGCGGCACCCGGTACGCGACGTCCACCCGGGCGTGCGCGGTCCCGAACGCCCCGTCGGGGTCGCCCTGTTCACGGACGGCCGGATGACCGCCGTTGGCCTCCTCGGGCACGTACACACCCGGATGCGAGGCCGTGAGGGTCACGTCGTGCTCTTCGGCGTCGTAGGTGACACGGACGGCGGCGGCACCGGCGCGGGCCGCCTCCAGGGTCTCGGCCACCACCAGGGCCACGAACCAGCCGCGGTGCGGGACGCGCGCGTTCTGCAGCAGGGCGAGCGTGGGATCGTCCGGCTCCGCGAGCCGCGGCGCGTTCTCGTGCGTGAGGACGGCGAGGACTCCGGGCACGGCCAGGGCGGCCGCCGTGTCGACACCGGTCACCCGGCCCCGGGCCACACCCGCCGGCACGGGCCATGCCCGGGCCCGGCCGGGGGAGTGGAACTCGCCGGCGTAGCGGGCGGTGCCGCTGACCTTCTCGCGTCCCTCCCGGCGCTCGGCGGGGGCGCCCACACTGCCGGTCATGAGGCCCTCCCGGTGAGCGCGGTCTCCGTGAGCCGGGACAGCACGTCCACGGCGAGATTGCGGGCGAGCGGCACCTTGTAGGCGTTGTCCCGCAGCGGTTGCGCGGCGGCCAGTTCGAGATCGACGGCGTGCTCGAACGCGGCCCGGGTGGGAGCCGCGCCCAGGAGTGCCTCCTCCGCCCGCCGCGCGCGCCAGGGTCGGTGCGCCAGCGCCCCGAAGGCGAGCCCCGCGTGCCCGACCACGCCGTCCTCCAGGCGCAGTACGACCGCGACGGACGCGAGGGCGAAGGCGTACGAGGCGCGGTCGCGGGCCTTGCGGTACGCCGACGGCAGCCCGGCCGCGACAGCCGGGAGCACCACGCCGGTGACCAGTTCGCCGGGACGGATCTCGGTGTCCTGCTCGGGCCGGTCCCCGGGCAGCCGGTGGAAGTCCGCCGCCGCGACACTCCGGGGCCCCTCGGGTCCGACCAGTTCGACACGCCCGTCGAGAGCGCAGAGGGCCACCGCCATGTCCGAGGGATGGGTGGCGATGCAGTGGGCGGAGTGCCCGAGCACCGCGTGATCGCGGTGGACGCCGTCCCGTGCTCCGCAGCCGCTGCCGGGCTCGCGCTTGTTGCACGGCTTCGACAGGTCCTGGAAGTACGGGCACCGGGTGCGCTGGAGCAGGTTCCCGCCGGTCGTGGCCGCGTTGCGCAACTGCCCGGAGGCACCGGCGAGCACCGCCTGCGACAGCGCCGGGAACCGGTCGCGGACCAGAGGGTGGGCGGCGAGGTCGCTGTTGCGGACCATCGCCCCGACGCGCAGCGCGCCTCCGGGCAGTTCCTCGACCGTGTCCAGGGGCAGCCGGGTGACGTCGATCAGGGCGGCGGGGGTCTCGACGCCGAGCTTCATCAGGTCGACGAGGTTGGTGCCGCCCCCGAGGTAACGCGCTCCGGTGTGCGAGGCGTACGCGGAGGTCGCCTCCTCGACGCTGCCGGCGCGGACGTAGGCGAACTCCTTCACGGGATCACGTCCTCGACCGCCTCGACGATCCGCGGATACGCGCCGCACCGGCACAGGTTGCCGCTCAGCCGTTCCCGGATCTCCTTGCGGTCCAGCGGCACCGGCTCGCCCGAGGGCGCCGCCGGGTCGGTGACGTGCGAGGGGTGGCCGGCCGCGGCCTCGGCGAGCACACCGGCCGCGGAGCAGATCTGGCCCGGGGTGCAGTAGCCGCACTGGAACGCGTCGCGTTCCAGGAAGGCCCGTTGCAGGGGATGCGGTTCCTCGCCGTCGCCGTCGCCTGACAGACCCTCGACGGTGGTGACCTCGCAGCCGTCGAGGGCGACCGCGAACAGCAGACAGCTGTTGACGCGCCGCCCGTCGACCAGGACCGTGCAGGCTCCGCACTGGCCGTGGTCACAGCCCTTCTTGGCGCCCGTGAGGCCGAGATCCTCCCGCAGGAGGTCCAGCAGGACCCGGCGGTGGTCGACGGTGAGTGTGTGGGGTTTGCCGTTGACGCGCAGCGTGGTCTGCGTGTGGTGCTGGAGGTTGCCCATGTCGTGGAGGACCTTCCCGGGCGGGCCGTGGTGCTGTACGGACCGCGTATCCAGGAGGACACGACTGACACGTGCGCCCCACGAGGAGGATGCTTCTCCCCGTCCCGCGCCCCTACTGCTCCGACGTCACGCTCGGGGCGGGGGTGCCTTCGTCGGCGGGCGCGGTCGCGGGACGCTTGGCCTTGAAGCGTTCGAACGTGCGGGTGAGCTGCTGGAGCGGTGAGACGGCCGGCGGATCGGACGGCCGGGGTCTGGCGGGAGCGGTCTCGGCGGACTCCTGGTAAGCCTCCAGGGCCTCGTGGGCGCGTTCGGCCGCCTCACGGTACAGGTCACGGGACTTCGTCATGGCCTCCAGCGCCTCGGCGTACATGGCCACCAGACCGCGCTGGCGCTCCAGCTCCTCCTGGAGCGTCAGCAGGTGCCAGTTCTCGCGCAGCGCGGTGAGGGCGTCCTCGGCGCCGTCCGGCAGGGGCCTCGGGAGCGCGGCGAACCGCGTCACCGCGTCGACGAGGTCGGCCGGTTCCGAACCGTCGAGGAACACCGCGCGAACGGAGAAGTCCTGGGCGTCGTAGCCTTCCGGCGCGGGGACGCCCGGCAGCACCACCGCACCGCCGCGCGGCACCTGCACGCCGGAGTCCCGCAGCGCCCAGTTCAGGCCGCGCAGCTGCTGCGGGGCGGCGTGATGCTCCACCACACGGTGCCGCAGGCCCGGCGGCAGCCACTGCGCGAGCGGCCTGCGCCCCCGGTCGTCGGTGCTCATCGCCTCGTGCACGACCACGTGAATGTGCCATCCGCCGCGCACCGCGTTCCTCAGCAGGCGGCGGATCTCCCTGTCGTCCTTCGGCAGCTGGTTGATCTCACCCGGGACCAGGCGCGTGGCGGCGTCCTCGTCCCAGGCGGTGTCCGGCTCCTGCGGCCAGAACAGGCCGGTGGGGGAGGGCCACGCGTGGTCCCACGGCTGCTCGGCCTCGGCGACCAGCATCCACTCCTGACCGGTGCCTTCGCCCGCGCCGGGTTTCAGGCTCAGCCGGGCGCGCACGGTCACGTCGCCGCCGACCCGCCAGCGGGCCTCGAAGACCCGTTCCGCCGGCCCGGTCTCGTCTTCGGGCAACTCCAGAAAGTCGTCGATGGCCTGACTGTCCTTGCGCTGCTGGAGCGAGCGCCGGAGAACGTCTTCCGCGTCACCCGGGGCGTGGCGGCCGCGGGCCGGCCACACCGAGGCGGGAGTCATGGAGCGGACGGTGAGGGAGGTCTGCATGGGTCCATCTGTGAGCGGGGGTACGTGCGTCTGCCAGTATCGTCGCCGCAGGCCGCCGGGTGCTACCCGGGGTCGCACCGAGCCGCGGGCGCCGGTGGGGTACGTGTCCACGAGCCTTCACCTCCCGGGCCGGCCGCGGCGTGCGCCGTCGGTCATGCGCACCGCCTACCCGTCCCGGCCCGGGCCATGTGACGCAAGGCCGGCCGGGTGGGGCGACCGCCCGGCGCCATGGGGCACCAGGCAGCGCGATCCGGTGTCCGGCGGCGCTCCGCGGTGGTGCCGGGTGCACGGGATGTGCGCCACGCGCGCGGGGTGTGCGCGCCGCGCGCGCACCGGGAGGGCTCACGCGTGGCCCGTCCGCCGTCCGATCCCGACAATGGTGCGCACGAGCAGGGCCCGCCCACCATCCGCATCGGGGCGGGTCCTGCTCGCTTCGCCCCGCGCGGGGCGCCGTTCAGCGCTCCCCGCCACCGGCGGGGCTCGCCGCCACGAGCCCGGTCGCAGACCGGCCGGCGAGGACGTTCAGCCGCTCCTGGGGCTGGTGGGTCTGTTCTGACCGAGCCACCGCTGGCAGCTCCTCAGGCCTGACCGGGCGGGGGCCGGGTACACGGCCCGTGCACGAGATGGTGTGACGGAGGAGAGGGGACCGGGGGAGTGTCGGTGAAGGCTATGGGCTGGGCGCATTCGTTCCGGATGTCCGAAGGCGTACGCGCAGGGCGGGAGTGGACTCGCGGGCGTCTTGAATCCCTGCCCTGGGCCGCTGCCGAGCCGGACACGGTGGACGCCATCGTGCTGGCGGTGTCGGAACTGATCACCAACGCGCACGTCCACGCGCACAGCGACGCGCACCTCGTCCTGACGTGGGACGGCGACTGCCTCCATGTCAGTGTCCACGACGAGGACCCGACGCTGCCGCGCCAGCGCGATCCGGAGCCGGGCGAGGTCTCCGGCCGCGGGGTGGCGATCGTGCGCAAGCTCGCCGACGAGTGGGGGATGAGGTGCCAGCGGCACGGCAAGACGGTGACGGCATGCTTCCGTCCCGCCGACCCCGACCCCGACCCCGACCCCGACCCAGATCCCGGTGCCGGTGAGGCCCGCTCCTGAAGGAGAAGCGTCGTGTACCTGGCACGAGGGTCGAGTGACGACCCCTACCTCTGGCTCTGGGTCCTGGGCGCTGTCGCGCTGTACGCACTGATCAGCTACGCACTGGCGTACCGCGCCCGTACCCGGCGCGGTTCCGCGCACCCGGCCCATGACGCCCTGCACGACCTCAAGGACCGGGAGGACCCCCAGCCGCCCGAGAACCGCTTCGTCAGCCGCCTGATCATGCTCTCCGGAGCGGGGCTCACCGGCCTCGTCGCCTACCTGACCGGTGGCGCCGTGCGGGTCCTGACGGTCGCGCTCACCGCCTTGGCCGCGGTGAGCGTCTGGGCGTACTACGACCACCGCACGGGAACCCGCGCGGCGGCCCGGCGATGACGGGGGCCCGGGCCCCCCGCACCTGAGGCAGGGGACCCGGGAGCGTCAGTCGCTTGCGGGGTGCGTGCCGGGTCCGTGGACGCCGGGGGACAGCGGGGTCGGCGACAGTGCCGAATCCTCCTCGCCCGGTTCCAGCAGGGTGTCGGCGGCGCCGACGATGAGGGGATCGGGTGTGCCGACCGCCTGCCGGTCCTTGCTGGCGTAGTCCACGCGCGACAGCAGACTGCGCATGGTCTCCAGCCGGGCGCGCCGCTTGTCGTTGCTCTTGACGACGGTCCAGGGGGCGTGGGGGGTGTCGGTGGCCCGGAACATGTCCACCTTCGCCTCGGTGTAGTCGTCCCAGAGGTCCAGGGAGGCCAGGTCGGTGGGGGAGAGCTTCCACTGGCGCACCGGGTCGACCTGGCGGATCGCGAAGCGGGTGCGCTGCTCGGAGCGCGACACGGAGAACCAGAACTTGACCAGCAGGACGCCGTCGTCCACCAGCATCCGCTCGAAGTCGGGGCACTGGCCGAGGAACAGCTCGTACTCGTCCTTGGAGCAGTAGCCCATCACCCGTTCCACGCCGGCCCGGTTGTACCAGGAGCGGTCGAAGAAGACGATCTCCCCGGCCGTCGGCAGATGCGCGATGTACCGCTGGAAGTACCACTGGCCCAGTTCGCGCTCGGTGGGCTTGTCCAGGGCGACCACGCGGGCGCCGCGCGGGTTGAGCCGCTCGGTGAGCCGCTGGATCGTGCCGCCCTTGCCCGCCGCGTCACGCCCTTCGCACACGACGACCACGCGGGCACCGGTGTCCTTGACCCACCGCTGGAGCTTGAGCAGCTCTATCTGCAGGATGCGCTTGGTCCGCTCGTACTCCTTGCGGCTCACCTTGCGGTCGTAGGGGTAGTTCTCCCGCCACGTCCGGATGGGGCGCCCGTCCCTGTCCAGCACGATCGGCTGCTCTCTTCTGCTGGTGTCGACGGTCAGCCCGTCCAGCAGCTTGTCCGCGTCTTCGGCGCTCATCACTCGACTCCCCGTTCGGCTCGCACCCGCAGGTCAACGGTCTCACGTGTGCCCCGCCTGGCCCCTGTCATGTGAGCCGGCGGCCGGACGCCGGTGCCGCGCCGTCGTGGACGGCGTAGCCTCCTACCGGTCGCCGTCCCGCTCGTAGCGCGTGACGAGCCGACTGCGCTGACGCACGGCCCTGAGGGTTCCCGGGAAAGGACCCCTCAGTGGAAGACCCAGTTCTCAGCGAAAGGACCCGATGAGGGTGTCGAGCATGCCCCGCACCAGCTCTCCCGTCAGCAACCCCGTGATCCCCGGCTTCCATCCGGATCCGAGCATCTGCCGGGCCGGCGAGGACTACTACCTCGCGTGCTCCAGCTTCGAGTACTTCCCCGGCGTACCGATGTTCCACAGCCGGGACCTGGTGCACTGGACCCAGATCGGCAACGCGCTCGACCGGCCGGACCAGCTGCGCCTGCCGCCCGGCACGCCCTCCTCCGGCGGCATCTACGCCCCGACCCTGCGCCACCACGACGGGCGTTTCTGGTTGATCGTCACGAACGTGAGCGGCGACGGGAACCTGCTGTTCACGTCCACCGACCCGGCCGGGCCCTGGTCCGACCCGATCCCGCTGCCCGGCGTGCACGGCATCGACCCCGACCTCGCCTGGGACGACGACGGCACCTGCTGGTGCACCACCGCCGGAGTCGGGCAGATCCGCATCGACCCCCACACCGGGGAGACGTTCGGCGAACGGCAGCCTCTCTGGTCCGGCGCCCCCGGCGCCAAGGCACCCGAAGCACCGCACCTGTACCACATCGGCGACTACTGGTACCTGCTCATCGCCGAGGGCGGCACCGAGCGGTGCCACGGCGTCTCGATCGCCCGCGGCCGCACCCCGCAGGGTCCCTTCGAGCCCTGCCCGGCCAACCCGGTCCTGACCCACCGGGGCACCGACCACCCCATCCAGAACACCGGCCACGCCGACCTGGTGGAGGGGCCGGACGGCTCCTGGTGGATGGTCCTGCTCGGCGTCCGGCCGCACGGCGGCACGCCCGGCTGGCACGTGCTGGGCCGCGAGACCTTCCTGGTGCCGGTGACCTGGTCCGAGGGCTGGCCGGTCGTCGGCGAGCTCTCCACCGTCCTGGCCCCGCCCCCCTGGCCGCTGCGGGAGCCCACGGCCCCGCCGGTCCGCGACGATTTCGACTCCGGTGAACTCGCCCCCGCCTGGGTCTCGTTGCGCTCCCGGCCCGCGGAGAACTGCACCACGAAGGAACGGGCCGGCTGGCTGAGCCTCCGCGCGGCGGGCGAGTCGCTCGACGACCCCGAGGTCACCTTCGTGGGCCGCCGTCAGCAGCATGTGTCGTGCCGGGCGCGGGTCCTGGTGGACCCTGCGGAGGGGCGCGGAGGCCTGGCCGTCCGTCTCGACGAGGAGCACCACTACGAGATCGAGGTGACGCCGGGCGAGGTGCGGGTCCTGACGCGCGTCGGCCCGTTCCGCTCGCAGGTGGCGTCCCGTGCGACGGCCGCCGGCCCGGTGGTGCTGAGGATCGAGACGGCGGTCACCGGGCAGGTCACTGACGCGCGCCAGGGGCCGGACACCGTCTCCCTCGGCATCGAGGACCCGCAGGGCTCCTTCACCGCACTCGCCGCGCTCGACGGCCGGTACCTGTCCACCGAGGTCGCCGGCGGCTTCACGGGCCGCGTCATCGGCATGTACGCCGCCGCGGGAACCGTCCACTTCGACTGGTTCGACTACGAGCCGGCCGGCCCCGACGAGCCGGGCCGGCCGGGCTCCGCGGACTGAGGACGGGCCCGGCCGCTCAGAGGGCGGTGCCCGTCTCCTCGGCCAGGGCCCGCACGAGGCGGTCCTGGAACGCCTCGTCGTGAACGGCGCGATGCGGCTGCAACCGCCGGCCGTGGTACCAGTACCCGCCGGCGGTCAGGGCCTCCGGGTCGTCGCTCGACGCCAGCCACTCCTGCGTCTGGTGGCCGAGCTCCAGGTCGTCCGGGGCGCTCGGCCCGCCCATTCTCGTCGGCACCCAGCCGGGGTCCACGGCGTTGCTCAGCACTCCGGGGCGCAGCCGGGCCACCGCGGCCGCCAGGGTCGTCACGAAGAGCTTGCTGTCGGCGTACGACCCGGGGATCCCGCCCCGCCAGTCGGCCCCGTCCAGCGACGACGGGTCCCCGCCGAGGTGCGAGTTGCTGCTCAGGTACACCAGCCGGCGGGGTCCGCGCAGCAGGGCGGTCAGCAGATAGGGCGCGACGATGTTGACGGGCATGACGGCCCGCCCGCTCCACACCCCGGCATTGTGGATGACGGCGTCGAGGGGCGGCGATGCGTTCAGTTCCCCGGCGATCCGCCGCACGGCGTCACGCTCGGCGAAGTCGCCCACCACGATCTGTGCCCCGCGGTCGGCGAACCGGCCGAGCGCCGCCGTCCGCTCCTGGTTCCGGGCGTGCACCACCACGTCGTGGCCCGCGGCCAGCAGCGCCCGGGCCGCGGCCCGCCCCAGCCCGTCCGCGGACCCGGTCACCAGGATCCGGCTGCGTGCTCCTCGCATGAGACTGCCTCCTTCGGCCGGATGCGCGCCCCGCGAGCAGACACGCGCCGGATCACACGGCTGTCGGGCCCGGGCACCCGACGTGGCCGTCGAACGCCGGCTCTCAGTAGCCGACGCGGAAGGTCGCGTCCTGCCGGTCGGGCGTCGTGGAGACCGGGTCGATGCGCAGAGCGTAGTCGGCGTGGCGGAGGTAGCGGGTCGGGTTGTTGTGCGACCGGAACGAGGACCAGGTGGCGTCCGCCAGGCCCGCCGTGCGGTGGAAGGTCGCGTCCGCGGCGAACGTCGACGTGTTGTCGTCGACGTCGAGGCGCAGCGCGTAGTTGTAGTGCCGCAGGTAGCGGGTGGGGTGGTTGACGGACCGGAAGGAGACTCCGGAGCTGTCGGCGAGCCCCGGGACCAGGGTCCACAGCGAGTCCTTGTACGGCTCGATCGGGTACTCGTCCAGACGGCCCAGGTAGTCGGCGTGGCGGACGTAGCGGGACGGGTGGTTGTAGGACTTGAGCCGGTTCCAGGCCGGCGTGCCCCACTTCGCGAGCAGGTTGTCGTGCTCGGCCGTGGTGATCGTCGCGATGCCGCAGTGCTTGGAGTTGACCGGCTGCGTGTACGTCCGCTGGTCGAGGGCCGACCAGGTGCCGGAGGCGAGGCTGGTGGACTGCCAGGCGTAGAACACGCCGTTGGGCGTGTAGGTGTCGCCCCACAGCCACCAGGTGCCGGAGGTCATCGACTTCACCACGGTCGGCGCCTCGGTGCCGCCGTGCGCCACGCCGGTGCCGAACTCGGTGAAGCTGCCCGGGTTCAGGGTGGTGGATCTGGCGGCCACCAGGGTCTGGTTCTTCTTGAAGTAGAGGTAGTTGTAGCCGTTCACGCCGACGGCCATGTCACCGTCGATGACGTCGTAACCGGGGTCGAAGAACACCTGCGGGGCGGAGGCGGTCACGAAGTCGGTCGTGTAGTTGACCATGATCACGTTGTGGCCGCTGGAGTTGACCGAGGAGTAGATCACCGCGTACTGCCGCCGGCCCGCGTCCCAGAACGCCTCGGGGGCCCAGCTGTGGGTGGCCATGTCGTGCAGCTTCAGCCGCCGGTAGCCGGTGAAGGTGCGCAGGTCGGCCGAGTCCCAGACGTGGATGTACTGGCTGTTGTAGTTCCAGTCGGTGCCCTTGAGGTCGGTGGCGAGCACGACGAACGTGCCGTCCTGCTTGCGCATCAGGAACGGGTCCCGCAGCCCGAGCGCCCCCGCCGTGGGGGTGACCAGGGGGTTGTTCTGGTTGAGCGGCGTCCAGTTGAGCCCGTCGGGGCTGACGGCGAGGTGCAGGCCGTAGTCGGTGCCGTCGCCGAGCCTGGTCGACTCGGTGAAGTACACCATCGCGTAAGCCGAGTCGGCTGCGTGCGCGGTGCCGCTTCCGAGGGCCAGGGACAGGGGTACGGCGGCGCTCATGCCGAGGAGTCCGCGGCGGGAGAGGTGGGGGTTTGCGCTCATCTTGGTCTCCAGGGAGGCGAGGGTGCCGGACTGCCGCTCTGCCGGGCGGAGCCGGGGAGGACCGGTCCCCTGTCCAGCTTCGGGAGGGGGCTGCGCTTCACCGCACTTGATCGATATACCGAACGATGTTCGTGTTGCCGGATGGGAACGTAGGGCCGCCGCACCACCACCGTCAATACTCGCGCTCGTCCTGCCGTGAACGCGGGGTCGGCGACCGCTTCCTCTGCGCCCCTGCCCTGTACGGCTGTTACGGGCGGGGGCGGCTCTGGATCCGCATGCCGGGCCGGCGGCGGTGGACCGTCACGTACGTCAGGCCGCTCTCGCCCGCGGTCACGTTGCGGACGCTGCCGTGCGGCAGCCAGACGAGGCTGCCGGGCTCCACCGGGTGCGGGCCGTCCGCGGCACCGAGCGTGCCGTCGCCGGTGACGACGAGCAGCAGGACGTCGAGGTCGGGTTCGGCGTGGGTGTCGATGGAGCCCCGGGGCGGGACGCG
The DNA here is from genome assembly GCF_009872555.1 of Streptomyces sp. SID5643. NCBI lineage: Bacteria > Bacillati > Actinomycetota > Actinomycetes > Kitasatosporales > Streptomycetaceae > Streptomyces > Streptomyces sp. SID5643. The sequence goes on along the minus strand of NZ_WWIC01000315.1, from coordinate 9,294 downwards.
GATGAGGTTGGCGTCCAGTTGGCGGCCGGGCTCGGCCAGGCGCCACAGGGCTCCGGCCGATTCCGGGGCGGTCGCCGCGAGCGACTCGGTGTTGCCCAGGATCCGCGGAACGGGGGCGTCGCCCGCGCCGGGGAACCCCTCCGGGTCAGTCATGGATCCTGCCACCGTCCGATTCGGGTCTGCTCCGGGCCGGTTCCCCTGCCGGCAGGCGATCCGCACCGCTCACGGGCGGATACCCCGAGGAATCTAGCACCGTCCCTAGCCCGGGCCGTGCCCGGTCACTCCTCGTCGGAGGTGGTGGGGCGTGTCCGCCCGGGCTCCGGTTCCTCGCCCCGCTGGGCGCGGGCGTGCAGGACGTCCCCGATGAACAGGTCGTACACCAGCACGCCGATTACGCCGCCCACGAGGGGTCCGACGATCGGGATCCACCAGTAGTCGCTGAACGCTCCGGCCAGGCTGCCCGGAAACGCGAGGTCCTCCCATCCCGCCATCCAGGTGAGCAGCCGCGGGCCGAAGTCGCGGGCCGGGTTGATGGCGTACCCCGCGTTCGCCCCGAAGGACATGCCGATGGCCGCCACGACGAAGCCGATCACCAGCGGGCCGAGGTTGGCCTTCACGGCCGTGTTGCGCAGGTCGATGACCGCCACCACCAGCATGACCAGGAAGGCCGTGCCGACGATCTGGTCGACCAGCGGGCCCCACACGCCGCCGTTGAAGTACGGCGCCGGGAACGTGGCGAAGACGGAGAACGACGCGAGGGTGTGCCCGTTCGTCTTGGGCCCCTCCATGGCGTCGTCGAAGGCGTTGATGGCGTCGTGGTACACGGCGTAGACCAGGGCGGCCCCGGCCAGGGCCCCGAGCACCTGGGACACCCAGTAGGGCACGACCTTCACCCAGGGGAACCTGCGGCGCACGGCGAAGGCCAGGGTGACCGCCGGGTTGATGTGCGCTCCGCTGACGCCGCCGGCCACGTAGATGCCGAAAACCACGGCCATGGCCCAGCCCCAGGTGATCAGCAGCCAGTCCCCGGCGCCGAGGAAGAAGACGGTGGGTCCCTCGGTGCGCCCCGAACCGGGCAGTGCCGCCACCGCCATCGCCACCACACCGCATCCGAAGGCGATGAGGACGAACGTCCCGAGGAACTCCGCCAGGCACTCGCCCGCCAGACCTGCGCGACGCCGGAGCCGTGAGGGTTTCACCAGAGGCCTGATCTCCACTGCCATGCGATCTCTCCCAGGGGTCGCCGCGCTCCCGGCTGACGCGCGGTAGTCACGTCGTAACCCGGCGCATGCGTCACGGCAACCGCAGCAGACCCTGTGCCGACTCGCTCACCCGGCGCGCCGGACGAACCGGTGCCGGTGTGCGACGGCGATCGTCACTGACCCCCGGACGTCTCGTCCGCTACGGCCGTGCCCTCGGACTCGCCCGTTCCCAGCCGGACGCAGCATTCCCCCGGCTCCGGCGCCGGCACCGCGCGGACGCCGTTGACTTCGAGGCCGCTGAGGTAGCCGCTGAGGAACGCGTGGTTCATGCCGCACACCAGGTCCGGGGCCTTCGCGGCCAGTGGATGGAAGGGGCAGTTGCGCAGCCGGAGCCGGGTCGGGGTCTCCCGCACCGGCTCGTAGCCGTACTGGTCCAGCAGGCGCTCGCAGGTGGTCAGGCCGCGCTCGGGGCCGAGCCGGCCCGGGCGGGTCTCGTGCCGTGCGGCCTCGCCCACCTGCCGGCCGCGCTCCTCCGCGGCGCGCATCGCCGCCTGCGTGGCGTTCTCGTCGGCCCGCTCGGTGAGCACCGCGTCCAGGAGCAGGTCCGCCAGGAGTTCGTGGCGCCGGTCGGGGATGCTCACGGTGATCTGGGCGTCGGTGGGCTCGTACACCTTCGGCTGCCTGCCGACCTTGCGGGTGCCGCCCGGTGTCTCGTAGCGGGCGCGCAGCAGGCCCGCGTCGACCAGCTTGTCGAGGTGGAAGGCGGCGAGTTTGCGGGAGATGCCGACACTGGCGGCGGCCTCGTCGCGGGTGACGGCGCGCCGGGCCCGCCGGATGAAGGCGAACATGCGCCGGCGCGAGTCCTCGCTCAGGACGCTGACGGAGTCGATGGCGCTGCCGGCCGGGTCGGCCTGCGCGGGCGGATCAGAAGCCACAGGGCCACCGTAACTCCTACCCCCATGGGAGCGAGAGCTCTTCCGGCGCTCTGTTCTGCACCACTTGACGTCCGCCCGGAATAAAGGAAACACTTCTTGGTGAAACTCCTGGAGGTCCTCATGGTCACAGAGCCACAGCTTCAGGCCAAGCGCCCCGTCAGCGCCCCGCTCGCCGGGCCGTACGGCCATCCGTTCCACCCGATCCTGGTGACCGTGCCGATCGGCGCCTGGGTCACCAGCCTGGTGTTCGACATCGCCTCCCACATCGTCAGCAGCCCGGGCTTCCTGACCCGGGCCTCGGAGTGGCTGGTCGCGGTCGGGGTGATCGGTGCCCTGCTGGCGGCCCTGACCGGATTCCTCGACCTGCTCGCCCTTCCCCGGGCGGCCCCGGCCTTTCGCACCGCCCTGGTCCACATGACGCTGAACCTCCTGGTCACCGGCGCTTACGTGGTGAACTTCCTGTGGCGCCATGGCGACCACGCCGACGGCGGCAGGGTCGGCGTCGGCCAAGTCGTCCTTTCCGCCGTGAGCGTGGCGGTCCTGGGCCTCTCGGGCTACCTGGGCGGCAAGCTCGCGTACCGCTACGGCGTCCGCGTCGCCGACGAGAACACCCAGGCCGAGGGATACACGCCCGGCACCGGTGCAGGCCGCTCCCGCCCCTCCGTATGACCCCGTCCGGCGCACCCGCCCGGCCGGACGGGTGCGCCCCGGTCCTCCTCCCCACCGCCCTCGCCATCGGAGACTGCCGACATGACCGATTTCCCCGCCCAGACCCCGCTCCGGAGCGACCTGCTCGACCAGGAGGCGACAGCGCCCGCCCGGCCCGCCCTGCGGGTGGTCCACGAATCCGACGGCATCGACCTGGCGGCCGCGGAGGCCGCCGCGGGCCGCTTCCTCGACGCCCTCGGCATCGACACCGCGTCGGAGAGCCTGCGTGGCACACCCGGCCGGATGGCCCGCGCCTACGCCGAGCTCTTCAGCCCGCGCCCCTTCGACCTGACCACCTTCCCCAACGACGAGGGCTACGACGAACTCGTCCTCGCCCGGCGCATCCCCGTCCGGACCGTCTGCGAGCACCATCTGCTGCCGGTGGTCGGTGTCGCGCACGTCGGCTACCTGCCCGGGGCCCGCATCCTGGGCCTGTCCAAGCTGGCGCGCGTCGTCGAGCACTTCGCCTGCCGCCCCCAGGTGCAGGAACGCCTGACCAAGCAGGTCGCCGACTGGTTGCAGGCGCATCTGGAACCCAAGGGTGTGGGCGTGGTCATCGAGGCGGAGCACTCCTGCATGACGCTGCGCGGTGTGCAGGCCACCGGCTCCGACACCCTGACCTCCACCCTGCTCGGCCTCCTGCGCTCCGACGCCCGCTCGCGCGGCGAGTTCCTCGCCCTGACGCGAGTGACCTCCTGACGAAGGAGACGCGCCCGGGCCCGCCGGGGCCGGGGATCACGGCCGGGCGAGCCGCGTGACCCGGTCGTGCAGGCGCTGTACGTGGTCCTCGGACTCCGGCTTCGTCAGGACGCTGCGCAGGATGCGGGCGCCGTCGGCGTCGGAGGTGACCTGCGGTGAAGGCGTCGCGGTCGGCCTTGAGGGTGCTCAGGAACACGGGATCGGTGCCCGCCATGCCGTCGGCCAGGACGCGTGCCGACGCCGCGTCGACACCGCTGAGGGTCGCGGGCTGCACCGAGGGGAAGTAGCCGACGATGTCCAACTCGGGCCGCTGGTACAGCTCCAGGGCGTCCGGGTCGACGACGATCGAGTCGCACCGGGCGATCGCCCGCCAGGGCTCCGCGGGGAGCCCTTCCGGGCCGTCGGCGCCGGCGAGCAGGGTGAAGAACCCCCCGTAGGCCGCGTCGACATGGAGCCGGACTCCCGTAGCGGTCCCGGAGGGCGAGGGCGGAGTGGGCCGGGTCGACGGCTCCGAGGCCCGTGGTGCCCGCGGTGAGCACGACCGTGCCCACTTCTCCCGTCCGCAGGATGTCCTCAAGCGCGTCGATGCCGGTCCGGCCGCGGTCGTCGGGTCGGGACCGGGGTACCCCTTCATGCCCAGGACGTGGCACATGCGGCCGTGGGTGTGGTGCGCGTCGGCGCTGTAGGCGATGCCGCGGCCGGGGTGGAGCTCGCGGGCGACGAAGAGGGCTTCGAGATTGGCGATCGTGCCGCTGGTGGTGAGGTGGCCGAGGTGGGTGTCGTGGCCGAACATCGCGGCCGGCTGGGCGACGGCCTCGCGTTCCATGCGGGCGGTGGCCGGGCCGCAGTCACCAGCAGCGGCATCACCCGCCTGAAACGACCGTATGGAGGGAGCCGGCCTGGTGCGGCACGGGCCGGCTCCCGGAGACCGCCGAGGCGTCCTGGTCGAGGCGACCGAGCACGGCCGTGCGGTGTTCCTGCGGGCCGCCGCCGTCCACGCGCAGGTCGTCGAGCGGTACTTCGTGGCGCCGGTGGCCCGCGCCGACTACGCACGACTGACCCACGCGCTGGGCGAGATCGACAAGGCGCTGCGCGACACCTGACGGCGCGGCAGGGCCCCTGGGTCAGGGGGTGTGGACCGAAGGCCGGGGCGCCGTCGGCATGTTGGCGCCGATGAAGAAGCCCGGGTGCGGGGGCTGGTTGTAGGCGGTGTTCTGCCAGGCGAGCGCCGTGCGGTACTGGGTGTCGTGGAGCAGGGTGGTGATCTTCGTGCCGGTCTGGTTCGGCGTGGAGTAGATGCGCAGCGCCTTGTTGTCACTCGTGCGCCAGATCACCTCTTCGCGCCAGTCGCCGAGGATGTCGCCGGACAGTACCGGCGTGGACTTGGTGCCGTTGTTGGAGGCGACGCCGGAACCGGTCAGCAGCCGGGTCTCGCCGGACGTGCCGTACTTGTCGATGCGGGTGCCGTCGAGGAGCTCGCGGACGGGGTCGCCGTCCCACCAGGACAGGAAGTTGATGCTGGAGGGCTTCCGGCCCAGGGAGGCGCCGGTGGCCGAGCGCAGGGTGGTGTCGGCGGCGGACCACGCCTCCGCGCCCGCGCTGCCGGCGTGGACGTCGGCGGCGACGCCACGGCCGTTGTCGGAGCCCGACGCGGTCTGCCACAGGATCTGCCCGGTCCGGGCGTCGGCCATCCAGGAACCGGGCTTGCTGGAGTCCTCCGAGACCTTGAAGTACTCCAGGCCGGCGCGGCCGGGGTCGAGGTCGCCGACGTGGCCGGCGTCGCCGTGGCCGAGCCGGGTGGTCCACAGCCCGCTGCCGTTGTCGTCCACGGTCATGGCGCCGTAGACGATCTCGTCCCTGCCGTCGGCGTCGACGTCGGCGACGGACAGGCTGTGGTTGCCCTGGCCGTCGTAACCCTTGCCGCTGTTGGTGGAGGAGGTGGTGTCGAAGGTCCAGCGGCGGGTGAAGGCGCCGCCCCGCCAGTCCCAGGCGGCTATCACCGTGCGGGTGTAGTAGCCGCGCGCCATGATCAGGGAGGGGCGGGCGCCGTCCAGGTAGGCGGTGCCGGCGAGGAAGCGGTCGACGCGGTTGCCGTAGTTGTCGCCCCAGGAGGAGACGGTGCCGCGGCCCGGGGCGTAGTCGACGCTCTGCATCGCCTTGCCCGTCCGGCCGTTGAACATCGTCAGGTATTCGGGCCCGGACAGGACGTAGCCGCTGGAGTTGCGGTGGTCGGCCGAGGAGCTGCCGATGACCGCGCCGGTGCCGTCGCGGGTGCCGTCGGCGGTCTTCATGGCGACCTCGGCCTTGCCGTCGCCGTCGTAGTCGTAGACCTGGAACTGGGTGTAGTGGGCGCCGGAGCGGATGTTGCGGCCCAGGTCGATGCGCCACAGCCGGGTGCCGTCGAGCTTGATGCCGTCGACGACGGTGTTGCCGGTGTAGCCGGACTGGGAGTTGTCCTTGGCGTTGGTGGGCTGCCACTTGAGGACCAGGTCCAGGACGCCGTCGCCGTCGAGGTCGCCCACGGAGGCGTCGTTGGCCTCGTAGGTGTAGGCCGAGTCGCCCGGCGCGGTACCGCCCGCGGGCGGGGAGACCGGCACGTCCTTGTAGCCCGTGCGGAACTGGACCGCGGGAGCGGACGCGGCCTGCTCGGTGCCGTTGACCACGGCGCGGACCGTGTAGTCGGCCGAGGCCGCGCCGCCCGCGTCGAAGTAGTTCGTCGAGGCGGTGACGGGGGAGGAGTTGAGTCTGGTGGAGCCGCGGTAGACGTTGAACGACACGGTGTCGGGGTCGGTCGCCAGCCACCGCCAGGCCACCAGGTTTCCGCTCCCGGTGTGCACGCTGGTCAGTCCGCGGTCGAGCTTCTCGACCTGCCGGGCGGTCGCCGCGTTCGCGGTCTGCGGCAGCGCGACGAGCGCCGAGACGGCCAGTGCGGCGGCGGATACGCTGCCGACGAAGCGGCCGCCCGGCCGGAAGGGCGATCGCCAGGGGCGTGGCGCGGTGCGGGGACGCCGGTACGGATCGGTCACGGTGGCCTCCGGGGCGTGGGGGGGTGTGGGAACGCTCCCATGGTGGGGGAGCGTAAGAACGAGCTGATGACTCGTCAAGGTTTCTGTCCAGTCTGCTGTTCGGGCCTGTTCGTGCCTGTTCGGGTCCGTGGTTTTCCTGGTGGCCGGTGGCCGGTGGCCGGGGGCCGGTGGTCGTCGAGGACGGCACCGGGTGGTCGCGTTGGTCCTGTCGCCCTCGACAGGGCGGCCGCTGGGGCAGCCTCGTCGACCCTCTGCACGTCGTCCGGCACCGCCCACGGACGGGCCTCGGCACCGCGCTGCTCTCCCGCGCCGCGGAGGCCGTCGCCGAACGCGCGCGTAGCCGCGCGCTGTACCTGTGGGCGCTTGAACAGAACACGGCGGCCCAGGAGTTCTGCCCCTCCCTGGGCGGCACCTGCGTCGAAAAGGCGTCGGCCCCGCCCCCGGCGGGGTATCGTCCCGGCTCGCCGGATCCCCCGCCGAGTTCCGCTTCACCTGGCCCGACGCCTCGCTGCTCGCGCGGCCCGACGGTCGGCGCGAGGTGGCGACGACCCGGAGGGGCACGCCGTGACGCCCGGCACGGCGGCCGCCGTCGGCCACTGCGAACAGCCGCTCGCCGGGGGCGCACCCGGATGCCGGGCGACGGCGTCCCTCCGCGCGCGGCGGTCCCAGCCGCGCGGACGGCGTCCACAGCGGGTACGACACGACCGGAAGGGCGGACATGACCGAAACCACCAGAAGGGCCGAACTGTTCGGCGGCACCGACAGCGGTCCCCGGTTCACCGGCCCGACGACCGGCGACGAACGGCGGATGCTCGTCGACGTCCTGCATGGCCAGCGGACCACGCTGCAACTCAAGTGCTCCGGCCTGGGGCCGGAGTTGGCCCTGCGGTCCGTCGCGCCGTCCACGCTCTCCCTGCTCGGTCTCGTCCGTCACCTCGCCGAGGTGGAACGCCGCTGGTTCCGGCGGGTCCTGGCAGGGCAGGACGCGCCGGACCTCTTCTCCTCGACCGCCGACCCCGACGAGGACTTCCACGGAGCAACGGACGACCCCACGGGCGTCGCCGCGGCGTGGGAGGCGTGGCGGGGCGAGGTGGCCTTCGCCGAACGGTTCGTCATCGAGGCCCCCGATCTCGATGTCGAGGGCGACGACTCATGGCGCGGAACGGTGTCGCTGCGCTGGGTACTCATCCACATGATCGAGGAGTACGCCCGTCACAACGGCCACGCCGACCTGCTCCGCGAGCGCATCGACGGAGCGATCGGCCTGTGAGCCGGGGCCGTGCCCTGCACCGGCCCGCCCCCCGCCCGCCGGCCCCGGCGGTCACCGCACTAGCATGGCCGGCGGCATCCGAAGACGCCGCCGGCCTCCTGTCCGGCCGGCACCGACCGAGGTCAGGGAAGGCGCAGCACGATGACGGGGCTCAGCGACGCCGACGCACTCGACGACCCGGTGGGCGCGTCCCTCCGCGGGCACCACGCCCACCTCGCCCGCCGGCTCGGTGCCGCCGCCACCTACGTGCCCGGGGTCGCGACCTTCTCCGCGGTGCCCGCCGACCCGGACGCGGAAGCATGGGCCGACCTGGCCAAGCTGCTGGGGCCGGGCGAGTTCGCCGACATGTTCAGCTGCCCGGCCGATCCCCCGCCGGACTGGGAGCCGGTCTTCGTCCTGGAAGGCCGGCAGATGATCTGGGCCGGCCGCGAGGGCCCGGACCCGTCCGGTGCCGAGACCGACGCCGGCATCGTCGAACTCGGTGCGGAGAGCGTGCCCGAGATGCTGGACCTCATCGAGCGGACCAGGCCCGGGCCGTTCTGGCCCCGCACGCACGAACTGGGCACCTACCTCGGCATCCGCGACGGCGGCACGCTGGTGGCGATGGTGGGGGAGCGGCTGAAGCCTCCCGGATGGACCGAGCTCAGCGCCGTCTGCACCGCCCCCGAGGCGCGCGGCCGGGGCCACGCCGTCCGCTTGCTGCGTGCCCTCGTCGCACGCGTCCTGGCGCGCGGCGAACGCCCCTTCCTGCACGTGGCCGAGGAGAGCAGCGGCGCGCTCGCGCTCTATGAACGGCTCGGCTTCGAGACGCGCAAGCACGTGACGTTCCGCGGGTTCCGTACCCCGTGAGACAACGGGGCGGCACGCACCGCCGCCCCCGGCCAGGCCGCCCAGGTCTTGCAGGCCGGGTCGCCGGAGATCAGGCGCTCCGGCAGCGGGCTGGGTGCACATCTGCCCGAGGTCCCGCACGGAGCCGACGGGTGATCTGCCCGTCGCGGACACGATCTTCGGACGTTGTGTCAGGAGGGCTGACAGGCGGCACTCACGGCCCGTTCGGCCCGGGCCGGTGCTGAGATCCGGGACGTCGAGGAGACGGTCCACGGGGTGTACGGCATCGGCCGGTGACGAGCTGCCTCACCAGGCCGCGTCCTCCCACTGGTCCAGCAGGGCGTCGGCCGACACCTCCTCGGGTTCGACCGCCGGGCTCCGGGTGGACTGTTCGGTCCAGATCACCTTGCCGCGTGCCATGTAGCGCGTTCCCCACCGCCGGGCGAACCGGGCGACGAGGAACAGTCCCCGCCCGCCCTCGTCGGTGATCGCGGCCCTGCGCAGATGGGGCGAGGTGCTGCTGCCGTCGGCGACTTCGCAGATCAGGCTGTCGCCGTCGCGCAGCAGGCGCAGCCTGATCGGTGCGATGCCGTAGCGGATGGCGTTGGTGACCAGCTCGCTGACGA
>NZ_WWIC01000034.1:0-20226 GCF_009872555.1 Streptomyces sp. SID5643 | reverse complement strand
CCGCCGACATCTGGGCCTTCGGCGTCCTCGCCCACCAGGTCCTCACCGGCGGACTCCACCCCTTCCCGGGCGCGACGGCCCGGGCCCGCTCGCTCGCCGCCCAGACCTACGCACGCGGCACCGCGCCCCTGCGCCTCGACGCCGGTCTCGACGAGGACCTGCGCCGGCTGATCGCCGACTGCCTGGCCCCGGACCACGCCGCCCGGCTCCCGCACACGGCCGGCAGCGTCGCCGCCCGGGTCGAGGCCGCCACCGCCGGTCCGCACCGCAACCGGAGACGGAAGCCCGCCCTCGCAGCCGGGCTCGTCGTCCTGACCGCCGCCGCGGTCGCGGGGGCGGCCCTGCTCGGCGGAGGCGATGGCGGCCTCACCCAGGACGGCGGAGGCGCCGGCGGCACCCCCACGGTCACCGGTACATCCAGCCCGCTCGCCGGTGAGATTCCCGAGAACTCCGACGTACCCGAGGCGCTGCGCCCCGTCATCGCCCGCGCGGCGCACCGCTGCACCGACGAGGAGATCACGCCCGCCCTGCTCGCGGCGCTGATCAAGGCGGAGAGCAACTTCGACCCCAAGGCCTCCCGCCCGGAGAGCGAGGAGTACGGCATCGCCATGTGGACGCCGTCGGTGTTCCGGGCGTGGGCCGTCGACGGGGACGGCGACGGCGACAAGGACCACATGTCGCCACCGGACGCGATCTCCACCATGAGCCTGTACGTGTGCTGGCTCGACCAGCGCTTCAAGCAGGAAGGGCTGCCGAAGAAGGACCTTCCCGCGCTCGTCGCGGCCGGCTACCGCACCAGTGACCGCACGGTCATCGAGGAACGGGGCGTGCCGGAGCGGGTGCGGCCGCACGTGGACAAGGTGATGCGCTACCTCGCCGAGTACGAGGGCTGAGCGGCACGAACGCGAGCGGTGGACGGAGCCGCAGCCCCGCCCACCGCTCGTCCCCCGTTCCCGTCACGGCCGCGGCGAGCCGCACTCCGGGACGTTCGGCAGCCGGTTGTCCGGCGAGCTGATGTAGATGTTGGAGATGTAGCCCCCGTACTGGGGCAGATAGGCCCACCAGTCGTTGGTGTAGGGCGGCACACTGACCACCTCGCCCCGGGTCTGGCAGCCGACCAGCACCTCGACACCGGCGGGGAGCCGCGTGATCCGCTCGTCGCCCGTGGCCGGCCCCTTGCGGACGTTGACGAGCTCCCCCCAGGTGCCGAACCAGGTCCCGGCGGGCCGTGCCCCGCCCGGCACGTTCAGCGAGCGGGTCAGCCGGCCGATGTCGGTGTAGGCCTTGCCGTACGTCGTGCCGGTCTCGTGCAGGGTCAGTACGGCCACGATCGTGCGGTCGTTCGCGCCCACCGTGCCGGTGGTGTGCAGCGCGGGGCGGGTGAGGTCGACGGCGGCGGCCCGGGGAGCGGCGGCCGTCTCCGCGGACGTCGCCGCAGGCGCTGCCTGGGAGCCGCACGTGCCCTTGGCGAACTTCCCGGACCAGCCCTGCTTGACCGCCCAGGGCCGGTCGAACGCGCCGGCGATGCCGAAGTGCTGGTCGAAGTGGTCGGTGGCGGAACAACGGGTGGAACGGCGCAGATTGTCCATGATGAAGGTGCGGACGGGTGCGGGCGCCTTCTCCAGGATGTACCGGTAGACGGCCACCGTGTCCCGGGCGGACATGGCCGTGTAGCCCCAGAACCCCGCGTACTCGGCGGGTGGTGCCTTCGTGTCGCGCAGACCGACCTCGGGCCGGTCGAGCATCCGCTTGATGATCTCCGAGCCGCCGTACGTCGACCAGTAGTGGTTCGCGGCGTCGTCGTCGCTGCCGCGCAGCATCGACTCCAGCCGGGCGCGGTCGGGCGCGGGGATGACGTAGTCGGGCCCCCGGCCCCACAGGAAGTCCAGCGCCAGCAGGAGCTTGACGACCGATGCGGACCGGAACTGCGCACTTTCGTTGACCTGTTCGGTGAACGCGCCGGTCTGCCGGTCGAAGACGGCGACGCCCGCGGTGACACCGGGCGGGATCTGGGCCGCTGCGGAGCTCTTGATGCTGCCGGCCGCCCCCTCCGTCCGGGGGTGTGCCGCGGCACCGCTCGTGAGTGACGCGACCGTGACGACGGCCGCGAGCGCGGCGGCGCCGCGCAGGAGCATGCGCATGGTTGCCCTTCCTGGATCACCCGGTTTGTCCGACGGGGCCTTGGCCCGCGGCGCCACGATAGGAGCCCGGCCGGAGCGGGCGCTCCTGACGGATGTCAGGTGTCGGCCGCGGGGTGACGACCCTTACGGTCATGACAGCGGGGCGGCGGCCGGTACGGGGGCCGGCCGCCGCGCACGCCCCGACCCCCCGACGGCACAAGAAACGAAAGAGGGCTCATGAGCCGCCGATCACTCACGACACTGCTGGCCGCGGGGGGCGCCGCCGCGGTGATGGCGCTCCTTCCGGCCTCCGCCCACGCCCAGACGTCTTCGGGCGGCAACTACGGCCTCTACGGCATGGAGGGGCAGTACCCCACCACCTCGTTCTGCACGGGCACGTTCCGGCAGATCGGGCCCACCCAGTACGCCGAGGGCATGGCCCTGAAGTACTTCTACTCCGACAAGTGCGGCTCGTTCGCCCGGATCGAGAACTCCCGGCCCGGCTGCTCGGCCGTACTGCAGCGCTCCAGCGACAGCACGGGCCGCAACGACGGCTGGGTCGCGGAGAGCGTGGACTCCGGCGTCAACTACGCCTACACGCAGATGGGCAACAACCTCAACGGCCGCGTCTCGCGCGCCCTCCTCGCGTGCGACGGCCACGACCTGGTGAACACCGCCTGGTACTGAGCCGCACCACGGGCCACCGCCCGGGGCGGACCACCGCGCACGCGGTGGTCCGCCCCAGACGTGTCCGGACGGTGGCGGGGCACGGCCGAAAACCGCTCGACGGCCACCGCGGTCCCTGTCTACGATCCACCGCGCGGCATCGCGTGCCGGTCACCGTCCGGGTGAGGCATGGAGGCGCCGTGGAGATGCCCGTGGAGGCATTCAACCGTGTCCGTCGAGTTCAACCACACCATCGTCCTGTCCCGTGACCGGGAGAAGTCCGCTCACTTCCTCGCCGAGATTCTGGGTCTGGAGGTCGGCGCCCCGGCCGGCGTGTTCCTGCCCGTGACGACCGCCAACGGCGTCACGCTGGACTTCGCCACCATCGACGCCGACATCCCCGTGCAGCACTACGCGTTCCTCGTCTCCGAGGACGAGTTCGACGAGGTCCTGGACCGCCTCGTCAAGGCCCGCGTCCCCATCCAGGCCGACCCGCACGGCAACCACCCCCGCCGCATCAACCGCAACGACGGCGGCCGGGGTGTCTACTTCCCCGACCCGGCGGGCCACGGCCTGGAGATCATCACGCGCCCGTACGGCGCCGACCCGGCCTCCGAGCTGAACGGGGTCACGGAGGACGTGCCCGGGGCGGTCTGACCGGCCCGGTGGGTCAGCCGCCGTCCGACCGCACTGCCACGGAGGCCGGTTCGTCGCCGGCCTCCGTGGTGTCGTCCCGGCGCGGGAGCAGCAGCGGGGTGAGGAGGAGCAGGGCACCGGCCAGCGCGATGGCCGTGCGCGGGCCGGTCCTGGAGGCCAGTACGCCCCACAGGGCGGTCATGGTCGCGGTGGCGGCCTTGCCGGTGGCCGACCAGGCGGACAGGGTCCGCGTGACCCGGCCCGCGGGGGTGCGGTCGAGGCGGTGCGTGGCGAGGACCGGGTTGTAGACCGCGCAGCAGGTGATCAGGCCGAACTCGACCAGCACGACCAGGACCAGGCCGGGCGCGCCGGGGCCGGTGAAGGCCAGGCCGATCGGCCAGCCGGCCCGCAGCGCCCCCGCCGTGACCAGAACCCGGTGCCGGCCGTGGCGGGCGACGAGACGCGGCGCCAGGCGGGAGCCGAGCAGGCCGCCGGTGCAGGGCACCGCGAAGGCGAGGGCGTACTGCCAGGGAGCGAAGTGCAGGTCGTCGACCATCAGGATCAGCAGCGGCGGAGACGCCGCCATGATCAGGGAGTTGACCAGCAGCGTGTTGAGGAACAGCGGGCGCAGTGCCGGATCGGCCAGGATGTGGCGCCAGCCCTCCAGCAGGTCGCGGGCCCGCGGCACGGCGGGTTCCGGTCGTGCCGGACGCCGCTCGGCGTCGCCGATCGCCCGGATGCCCGCGGCCGACAGCAGATAGCTCACCGCGTCGGCCACCACCGTCGTCACCGGGCCGAACAGGCCGACGGCGGCCCCGCCCAGCGGCGGACCGACCATGCTGGCGGTCCAGGTCGTCGCCTCGAACCGTCCGTTCGCCACGAGCAGGTCCTGCCGCGGCAGCAGGTCCTTCAGGAACGCCCCGGCGGCCGCGTTGAAGGTGATGCCGGCCGCCGCGACGGCCACCGACACCAGCAGCAACTGGCCGAAGCTCAGCCGGCCGAACGCGAACGCCACGGGGACGCTCAGCAGCACCGCGCAACGGACCAGGTCCGCCGCCATCATCACCGGCCGTTTGCGGCGGACCTCCACCCACGGCCCGAGAGGCACCGACACCGCGGCGCCGACCGCCGGTCCCACCGCCGCCAGCAGTGAAACCTGCGCCGGCCCGGCATCCAGGGCGAGGACCGCGATCAGGGCGAACGCGTCGAACGCGAGCCAGGTGCCGGCCGTGCTGACCGCGTACGCGCCCCACAGCCATCCGAACCGCCGCCCCAGCGACCGTCTGCCCGCCATACCCGACGCCCCCGTTCTCCCGGACAACCCGGCGTTGTCCGGGAGTCATCCAAGCGAGAAGGGGGCGGGCCGGGCAAACAACCGTACGGCCCGCGCGGCACAACCAACGGTTGTGCCGGGGGTGCGGGGGCGGAGGGTCAGCGCTGGTAGAGCCCCACCAGCGTCCCGTCCGCGAGGCGGTGCTTCTCGACCTCCTCGTGCACCTGGTCCGCGCGCGGAGCGTCGGGCAGGACGCACGGCTCGGACAGCGCGTAGAGCCGGAAGAAGTAGTGGTGGGCGTCGTCACCCGGCGGCGGGTGGGGGCCGCCCCAGCCGTGCTGCCCGTAGCCGTTGACGAGTTCCGTGCCGCCCGGCGGGCTCTGCCCGGCCTCGACGCCGTCACTGTGCGGGTCGATGCCGACCACGACCCAGTGCGCGAAGGTGCCCGACGGGGCGTCGGGATCCTCGCACAGCAGGACCAGTTCGGCCGCGTCGTCCGGCACACCGCTCCAGGTCAGCGGCGGAGAGACGTTCGGTCCCTCGTACGCGTGCCGGCGCGCGATGAAGGAGTGGTCGTTGAACGCGTCGCTGCTCAGTTCGATGCCGGTCATGTGCCCCGGGGTACCCCCGGAGGCCCCTGGGCACACGGTTCGGACCTGTTCCCCCGGGTACCCGCCGGGCGAGCCGGATCCGAGGCGGGGGAGAGAGGAACCCGACGATGTCTCCCCTGACAGAGGACCCCGCGGCGGGTGTCCGCGAGGACCGGCGCGCCCCGGCCCGCACCGCCCGGCTGCGCAGCCGCATCCCCGAGCCGGACGAGGAGCCGGACCTCCTCGGCCAGTACCTCGCACAGATCTCGGCGACCCCGCTGCTCACCGCCGAGGACGAGGTACGGCTCGCCCGGCGGATGGAGAGGGGCCTGCGGGCGCTGGAGAGGCTGGACGCGGCCGACGCCGGGGAGCACGACCTCACGGCGCAGGGACGCCGGGACCTGGAGGAAGCCGTACGGGACGGACAGGCGGCCAAGGACCACATGGTCCGGGCCAACCTCCGGCTCGTGGTGTCGATGGCCAAACGGCACGCCCACCGCGGTCTGCCCCTGCTGGACGTCATCCAGGAAGGCAACCTGGGGCTGATCCGGGCCGTGGAGAAGTTCGACCACACCAAGGGCTTCAAGTTCTCCACGTACGCGACCTGGTGGATCCGCCAGGCGATCGAACGGGGCCTCGCGGCGCACGCGCGCTCCGTCCGGCTCCCGATGCACGTCGTGGAGCAGCTCCAGAAGATCGCCAAGGTCGAGCGGCGGCTGCGCCTCGACCTGGGCCGTGAGCCGAGTGTCGGGGAGGTGGCACGGGAGAGCGGCCTCGCCGAGGACAGGATCGGCTGGCTGCGCCACGTCGGACGGGACGCCGTCAGCCTGGACACGCCGGTGGACGAGAAGGGCGAGACCGTCGTCGGGGACCTCATCGCCGACACCGAGGTGCTCCAGGCCCCCGAGGTGGCCGAGTTCCGGGCACTCGCCGAGGAACTCCGCGAGGCCGTCGGCACGCTCGCCCCCCGCGAGGCCATGATCCTCAGCCTGCGCTACGGACTGCACGACGGGCACACCCGCACGCTCAGCGAGGTCGCCCGGCGCGTCGGTCTGACCCGCGAGCGGGTGCGTCAGCTCGAAAAGGAGTCACTCGCCCGGCTGCGGGAGCCGGAGAGCCGCGCACGGCTGGTGTCCTGGGCGGGCTGAGCCCCACCCCGCCTCCCGCGTCACGCGCCCCGTGCGGCGAGGACCAGGGAACCGTCGGCCGCCTGCTTCACCCCCACGCCACCGCTGATCCGGTCCAGCGTGGCGCGCAGCCAGGCGCGGTCCACCCCGGGCGCGGGCTCCAGCCGCATCCGCCGCGCCCGGAACGGCAGCATGCGCAGCACGGCCAGCCGCCCGCTGTCGGGCTCGACCGACACGAGGAAGGCGAGCCGCAGGTCGTCGCGGTACTCCTCGTATCCGGAGATGCCCTCGTAGTCGTCGACGAAGTCGCCGCAGCCGTAGAGGATCAGCCGGCCCCGGTACACCTCCAGCGGCCGGGGGTGGTGCGAGGAGTGCCCATGGACGACGTCGGCACCACCGTCCACCAGCGCGTGTGCGAAACGGATCTGCTCGCTCGGGACGCGGTACCCCCAGTTCGAGCCCCAGTGCACGGACACGACGGTGAGGCCGCCGGCTCCTCCGAGGCGCCGGACCGCGGCCTCGGCGGCGGCTCCCGAGAAGCCGGACAGGTAGGCCACGCCCGGCCGGTCCGCGGTCGCCGCCCAGCCGGACGGGATGCCGCTGGAGTGCGCCCCGAGGGCGAACACCCGCAGCCGTCGGCCGCCCGGGAGCGGGATCACCGCGGGTGCGTAGGCCTGTTCGGCGTTCCGTCCCGCGCCCGCCGTCCGCAGCCCCGCCCGGGCCAGCACGTCCAGGGTCTCCAGCAGGCCCGGGAGGCCGAAGTCCAGGACGTGGTTGTTGGCGAGGACCGTCACGTCGGGCCGGGCCACGGCCAGTGCCGGCAGGTTCGACGGATGCATCCGGTAGTGGATCTCCTTGCCGGGCGCGAACGTGCCGCTGCCCGTCACCGACGTCTCCAGGTTCACGATCCGGGCGTCCGGGGCGGCCTCGTCCAGCAGCCGCAGCGCCTCGCCCCACGGCCACGACGGGGCCACGGGCGCCGGCACCGGGCCGTGCGCCGACTCCGCCAGCCGCACGTAGGCACGGGCGTCCTCGGCGCACGCCTCGCGCAGTGCCGGATCGCCGGGATGCGGGAGGATCTGGTCGACGCCGCGCCCGAGCATCACGTCACCGCACAGGAACAGCGTCACGACGCCACCGCCCATCCCTCCACGGTAGGTCAGGCGTCCACCGTCACCGCACACGACCACCCGTACGGGTCCGGCCCCACCCGCAGCCGGTCCCATGCCACCGCCACCGGGACCGCACCCGTGATCTCCACGTCCGCGATGCCGGTGACGGCCAGCCGGACGTCCAGGCCGCCTTCGGCCTCGTCCGCCTCCACGTCCACGGGCACCTGACCGTAGGCCTCCAGCCGGAAGATGACCTCGTCCAGCAGCGCGGCGAGCAGGTCGTCGTCGCTGGCCGCGGGCAGCCGCACCCGGTCCACGGCGGTGGGCCGCACCCCGGAGACGTCCGCGAAGCACTCCACCATCGCCAGGACGGCCTCCGCCAGACAGTGCTCTCTGCACGCCGCCCACGCCTCGATCCGGATGTCGCCCGGATGCGGCACCGCCCGGTGCCCGCACTCGCCCGGCTGCCGCCCTTGCCCGCCGTCGCCCGTGTCACCGCCCATGAACATCGACTGCCCGAGGCTCGCCCTCCCATGCGGCCCCGCCCGCGCGCCCCGGATCAGACGGGCTCGTCCGCGAGGTACGGCGGCGCCGGGTCGTACTGGATGTACCGACGTACGGCCCGCGCGTGCTCCCGGCCGTGCAACCGCCCGACCAGCCACAACGCACTGTCGATTCCCGCCGAGACGCCCTGGCTCGTGACCAGGTTCCCGTCCACGACGTAGCGGGCGTCCCGGACCACCGTCACGTCCCCGCGCGCCTGAAGGTTGTCCTCCTGGCTCCAGTGCGTGGCCACCCGGCGGCCCCGGGCGGGCCCGCCGGCATGCAGCAGGAACGTGCCGGTGCACACGCCGTGGACCCACGCCGCCCGCTCCGCCGTCTTCCCGATCCAGTCGGTCACGGCCGGGTTGTGCAGCTGGCTTTCGCGCGCGCCCAGCCCGCCCGGCACATGCAGCACGTCCAGCGGCGGATGGTCGTCGAAGGTGTGGTCGGGCAGGACGCGCAGCCCCTTGTTGCAGCGCACCGGCCCGGGACGCTCGCAGACCAGCACCGCCGTGTCGCCGGCCTCCCGGAGCCGGGCCGAGACGGTGAACACCTCCCAGGGGCCCACGAAGTCGAGCTCCTCGGCGTCCTCGAAGACCAGCAGGCCGTAGGTCGTCATGCGGTTGGTCCCTTCTCTGCGAGATCCGCCCGGGCTCCTGTCGTGGAGCGGAACCGGGCGCGGTAGTCCGACGGCGCCACGCCGAGCCGGCGGTGGAACGTGCGGCGCAGGGTCTCGGCCGTGGCGAAGCCGCAGCGGCGGGCGATGACCTCCACCGGCTCGTCGCCGCCCGTGAGCGCCCGCTGCGCCGCCTCGACACGCACCCGCTCCACGTACGCCGCCGGCGGCGCGCCCATCTCGGCGGTGAAGCGGCGCTGAAGATGGCGCGGGCTCAGCCCGGCGTGGGCGGCGAGACCGGCGATGTCGTGCCGGGCTCCCGGGTCGGCGTGGATCGCGGTGACCGCGGCCCGGACCGGGTCCGTCGCAGGCTGACGCGACCACAGCGCCACACTGAACTGCGACTGTCCGCCCGGCCGGCGCAGGAACAGCACCAGCCGGCGGGCCACCTCGTGCGCGACGTCCCGGCCCAGGTCGTCCTCCACCAGGGCGAGCGCCAGATCCATCCCTGCCGTCACCCCGGCCGACGTCCACACCCGCCCGTCCCGGACGAAGATCGGGTCGCAGTCCACCCGCACCTCGGGATGCTCCCGGGCCAGCTGCTCCTCACGGGACCAGTGCGTGGTGACCCGCCGCCCGTCCAGCACCCCCGCGGCCGCCAGCAGGAACACCCCGCTGCACACCGAGGCCACCCGGCGGGCACCGGCCGCCGCGGCTGCGACCCACGCGAGCAGCTCCGCGTCCTCACGAGCCCGGTCGACGCCCTGGCCGCCGACCACCACGAGGGTGTCCGGCCCGGCCGGATCGAGGTCCGCGACGCCGTGCCCGGCGTGCACGAGCAGCCCGCTCGCCGACCGGACCGGCCCCGCCCGGGGCGCCACCACGTCACAGGTGTACCCGCCCGCACCGTGGAACACCTCGTGCGGTCCGGTGAGGTCGAGCGGCTGGAAACCGTCGAAGACGACGAAGACGATACGGCGATCGGTCACGCCCCCACGCTCCACCGGCCCGCCGTACGGCGTCAACGACACGCATCCCACAGATCGCGCCATGGGATGTCCACCGCGGTGGGGGTACCCCGGGAACCGGGGGAGAGGAGGCTGACGATGATCTCCCGGACGGTCACCCTGCCCGCGGGCCGCGCGGCCCTCACCGGCGATCTGACCGTGCCGCCGGACGCCCGCGCGGTCGTGCTGTTCGCACACGGCAGCGGCAGCTCCCG
This sequence comes from Streptomyces sp. SID5643, assembly GCF_009872555.1. Taxonomy (NCBI): domain Bacteria; kingdom Bacillati; phylum Actinomycetota; class Actinomycetes; order Kitasatosporales; family Streptomycetaceae; genus Streptomyces; species Streptomyces sp. SID5643. Next base: position 10,321 of record NZ_WWIC01000034.1, on the reverse strand, counting down.
GCACAGCCCCCGCAACCGCGAGGTGGCTGCCGGCCTGCGCGCCGCCGGGCTCGGCACCCTGCTGATCGACCTGCTCACCGAGGAGGAGGAACGGCTCGACGCCCGCACCGCCGAACTCCGCTTCGACATCCCCCTGCTGGGCCGCCGGCTGGTGGCCGGCCTCGACTGGCTGGCGCGGGAGCCCGGCACTTCGGGCCTGCCCGTGATCCTGTTCGGCGCCAGCACCGGCGCGGGCGCGGCCCTGCTCGCCGCCGCCCGACGGCCCGACCGGGTACGGGCGGTCGTCTCGCGCGGCGGACGGCCCGACCTGGCGGGTGACGCCCTGGACTCCGTACGGGCCCCGGTGCTGCTGATCGTGGGCGGCCGGGACACGCACGTGCTGCGGCTCAACGAGGAGGCCGCACGGCGCCTGCCCACGCGGCCCACCCTCCACGTGGTGCCCGGCGCCACCCACCTGTTCGAGGAACCGGGCGCCCTCGACGAGGTCACCGAGACCGCCCGGCAGTGGTGCGACCAGCAGGTACGGACCGCCCAAGGCCGGTGACCGGTCCGTGTGCATCGTCGGCGTACGCGGGGGTACGCGGGAGCCGGACCGGCCGAGGGCCCTCTTTCGTGCGAGAAGCAGAGGTGACCGTCATGCTGTTCCGTGATCGACGGCAGGCCGGTGAGGAACTGGCCGAAACACTGCGGGCCAGGCAGCGCGAGGGGGCCCTGCCCGATCCCCTCGTCCTCGCCCTGCCCCGCGGCGGCGTCGCCGTGGCGCGCGAGGTCGCCGCCGCACTGGGCGCCCCGCTCGACGTGCTCGTCGTACGCAAGATCGGGGCTCCCCACCATGAGGAACTCGGCGTCGGCGCGATGGCCGGGGACGAGGTGCCGCTTCTCGACGAGGACGCCCTGCGCCACCTCGGCATCGGGGAAGCCGCCCTCGCCGGCGTCATCGAGCGCGAGCGCGCCGAGCTGCGGCGCCGCGAGCGGCTGTACCGGCAGGGGCGGCCCGCCCCGGACCTGCGGGGGCGGACCGTGATCGTCGTCGACGACGGCCTGGCGACCGGCTCCACGGCACGCGCCGCACTGCGCTTCGTACGGCGGCAGGCACCGGCACGCGTGATCCTGGCCGCGCCCGTCTGCTCCCCGGAGGGGGCGGACCTGATGCGCGCCGAGGCGGACGAGGTGATCTGCCTGCACCGGCCGGCCGCGTTCATGGCCGTGGGCCTCTGGTACGAGGACTTCGGGCAACTGACGGACCAGGACGTCCTGAAGGCGCTGCACGTGCCGCTTTGACCAACTGTTCACCTGGCAGGAGTGGCGAGATCCAGCCACGCCGGACGAGGATGTTCCACCCCCACACCTGCATCAGGAGCAACAAGTGAACGTCTCGCTGTCCGGGTGGCTGCTGACCGTTGCGGCCCTGTGCGTGCTCGTCGCCGTCGACTTCTTCGTCGGCCGCAAGCCGCACGACGTGTCCATCAGGGAAGCCGGGACATGGACGGTGGTGTGGGTCGTCCTGGCGGCCCTGTTCGGCGTGGGGCTCTGGTACGTCGGTGGGAGCGGGCCCACGGGCGAGTTCTTCGCCGGGTACATCACCGAGAAGTCGCTCAGCGTCGACAACCTCTTCGTCTTCGTCCTGATCATGGGCAAGTTCGCGGTGCCGTCGCAGTACCAGCAGCGGGTGCTGATGATCGGCGTCCTGACGGCCCTGGTGCTGCGGGCGGTGTTCATCGCGGCGGGCGCGGCGATCATCTCCGCCTTCTCCTGGGTCTTCTACCTCTTCGGGGCCTTCCTGATCTGGACCGCCTGGAAGCTGGTCCAGGACGCGCGCACGCAGGACCACGAGGAGGAGTACCAGGAGAACAAGCTGCTGAAGATGGCGGAGGAGCGCTTCGGGGTGGCCGACCGCTACCACGGCACGAAGCTGTTCATCACCGAGAACGGCAAGCGCGTCATGACGCCGATGCTGGTCGTGATGCTCGCCATCGGCTCCACCGACGTGCTGTTCGCCCTCGACTCCATCCCCGCCATCTACGGCCTGACGCAGGACCCGTACATCGTGTTCACGGCGAACGCCTTCGCCCTGATGGGCCTGCGTCAGCTGTACTTCCTCATCGGCGGCCTGCTGAAGAAGCTGGTCCACCTCTCCTACGGCCTGTCGATCATCCTCGGCTTCATCGGCGTCAAACTGGTGCTGCACGCGCTGCACGAGTCGGGTGTCCACGTCCCCGAGATCGGCATCCCGTTCTCGCTGAGCTTCATCGTGCTGGTCCTGGCGGTGACGACGTTCACGAGCCTGCGCGCGTCGCGCAGGCAGGAGGCCGAGCAGGCCGAGCAGGCGGACCGGCCGGCCGGCGAGGCCGGCTAGGCGAGCGGGGAGGGACTGCTCTCAGACGACGCCGTCCGCCCGGAGGGCCGCCACCTCCCCGGCGGTGCGGCCCAGTTCGGCCAGGATCGCATCGGTGTGCTCACCCACCGCAGGCACGGGGTCCATCCGCGCGGGCAGCCCCGCGAGGTCGGCGGGCGGGAGCAGGGCCTCCACGGTGGCGCCCGGCACCTCGACCTCGCTCCAGCGGCCGCGGGCCGCCAGCACGGGGTGGTCGAGGAAGGCGGCGACGTCGTTGACCCCGGCACAGGCGATGCCGATGCGCTCCAGGTCCTTCAGGATCTCGTCCGAGCCGGAGCGGGCGAACCGCTCGGCGACTACGGCGTTCAGCTCCTCGCGGTGGGCGACCCGGTCGGAGCCGGTGGCGAACCGAGGATCATCGGCCAGGTCGGGGCGGCCGAGGAACTCGGCGCACAGCGCCACCCATTCCCGCTCGTTCTGGATGGAGAACAGCACCTCCCGGCCGTCGGCGGCCGTGTACGTCCCGTACGGCGCGATGGTGGCGTGCTGCGTGCCGAGCCGCGGGGGCTGGGTGCCGCCGTGCCGGGTGTAGTAAGCGGGCTGGCCCATCCACTCCGCGAGCGCCTCGAACAGCGAAACCTCCACGGGGTGCGCCTCGCCGGTGGTGGCGCGCGTGTACAGAGCGGTGAGGACACCGCTGTAGGCGTACATGCCTGCGGCGATGTCCGCGACGGAGATCCCGGTCCGGGCGGTCCCGTCGGGGGTGCCGGTCAGCGACACCAGCCCGGTCTGGCACTGCACCAGCAGGTCGTAGGCCTTGCGGTCGGACCAGGGGCCGGTCGTGCCGTAGCCGGAGATCGTGCACGGGATCAGGCCCGGACGGCGGCTGGTGACGGTGGCGGGGTCCAGCCCGAGGCGGGCGGCGGCGCCCGGGGCGAGGTTCTGCACGAAGACGTCGGCCCCGTCGAGGAGGTCGTGCAGGATCTCGTGGCCCCGGGGGTCCTTCAGGTCGAGGGTGAGGGACTCCTTGGAGCGGTTGAGCCAGACGAAGTAGCTGGAGTGGCCGTGCACGGTCGTGTCGTACCGGCGGGCGAAGTCGCCGCCGCCCGGCCGCTCCACCTTGATCACCCGGGCCCCGAGGTCGGCGAGCTGCCGGGTGGCGTAGGGCGCCGCCACGGCCTGCTCCAGACTGACCACCGTGACCCCGGCCAGGGGATACCGCTGCACGCTCATGCCTCAAGCTCCAGGATCGTGTACGGAGGGCGCTCCGACAGTCTGCCGCAGGGAACGGGCTGCCGGGCGGGCCGGCGGCGCGATCCGGATCACGTCGGCCTTACCACGTTCACGGCCTGGCCAGCCGGCGCATCGCCAGGGCCAGTTGCAGGCGGAGCCGGCCCTGTGGGGTGCGCAGCGGCCAGCCGAGGAGGTGCTCGGCGTGGGTCAGCCGGTCCTGGAGCGTGGAGTGGTGGACGTTGATCCCGGCGGCGGCCGCCCGCAGGCTCCCCGTGGACGCGACCGCGTGCAGAGTGGCCGGCAGCCAGGGGGCTTTCGCCGCGGCGGCCTCCAGGGCACGGACGTCGGGTGGCGGCTCGGAGCCGGGCGCGACGAGATCGGCGAGGAGGGCGATCCCGCCCAGCTCCTCGGCGTGTACGACCTGGGGCCCGGGGTCCTGCGGCGTGCCCTCGGCGGTGAACCGCAGCGCGGTCCGGGCCTCGGCCCAGGAGCGGGGCAACTCCAGCACGGGAACGGCGGGTCCGACACCGAGACGCCCGGCGGGGAGACCGGGGCCCGAAGGAGCGGGCCGGAGGCCGGTGACGGCGGTGGCCGGGCCGGCGCTCGGTCCGGTCCGGGGGCGGACAGCGGCCTGCGCGGTCACGGGATGTGTCCCGGCGCCGGTGCGGAGTCCGGGCGCTGCCTGGGCTGCGGGGCGGGTGGGTTCGTCGGCTTGTGGGGGCAATGCGCTGCCGGGATCGTCCGGCCGGGGCGATGCGACGGAGGTGGCGGCCCCGTCGATGCTCGCCGTGCCGTGCACGCCCGCCGGGTGTGGTGCGGCTGCCTGGCTCGTCCGGCCGGTCCGCGGCCGGAGGGGGGCTTCCGCCGCCGTTCGACCCGCGAGTGGAGCGGTCTCCGCGTCGGCGGGTATCACCCCTGGCCGGCCGTTCAGCGGGGCGACGGCCCGGGCCGGGGCCGTGGGGTCCAGACCGAGGCGGCGGGCGGCGTGCAGGCGGGCCCGTTCGGGAGCCGTGCCGTCGAGGAGGGTCTCGACCAGGGCCGGATCGTCCGCCGGGGCACGCCCTCGGGTGCGGTCGAGAACCAGCCGGACGGCACCGGCGGCCCGTTCGAGGATCACGGCGTCGACCACGCTGGGGGCGACGGGCTCGGCCAGGTCCGTCGACCGCACTTCCCGCCCCGTTGCCGGGAGGCTTCCCGGCGCTCCCCGTTCCAGCCACAGCGCCCCCGCGCCGCCCGGGCTCAAGGCCGCCGACGGCCAGGCCGGGTCCGTCGGCGCGTCAACGTCCCGCCGGGTGCCGTCGGCCTCCACCCGGACCTGCACGCGCCGCTCCGGGTCCACCAGCCGGGCCGGGCAGCCGGCCAGGACCGCGGCACCGCGCACGAGCGCCTCCACCCCGGCCCTGGACTCGGCCAGACGGTCGAAGTAGGCGATGACCCGGACCGCCGCACCGGCATCCGGGTCGAGGGCGGTCAGCCGCCCGGCCAGCTCCTTCATGAGCCCATAGTGCGGTATGCGGCCACCTTCGCGGCCGTCGGAGCCCGGCGGCCGCAAGAGCGGCCGCCGACCTTGGCCCTCACGCCCCCAGCAACCTCCGCAGCCAGGCCACCTGCGCCCTGCGGGCCGCCTGTGACACCGCGGCCTGAGGCGCGAACCCGTCGAAACCGTGGAAGCCGCCCGGCCACACATGCAGTTCGGCCACCCCACCGGCCTGCCAGATCCGCGACGCGTAGGCGACGACCTCGTCCCGGAAGGTCTCCGCCGAGCCGACGTCGAGGAAGGCCGGAGGCAGCCCAGTCAGGTCCTCGGCGCGGGCCGCGGCCGCGTACTCCGGTACGTCGGGGCCGCCGCGGCGCGGGCCCAGCAGCGCGGTCCAGCCGGTCTCGTTGGCGGTGCGGTCCCACACCCCGAGGCCCGCCATCTGGTACGTGGAGGGCGTGTCGTTGCGGTCGTCGAGCATCGGGCACATCAGCACCTGCCCGATCGGCTGCGGCCCCTTGCGGTCCCGGGTGAGCAGGGCCAGGGCCGCGCACAGCCCGCCGCCGGCGCTCGCGCCCGCAATGACGATCCGCTCGGGGTCGGCGCCGATCTCGGCGGCGTGGTCCGCCGTCCACAGCAGCCCGGCGTACACGTCCTCGACCGGCGCGGGATGCGGGTGCTCCGGCGCCAGCCGGTACTCCACGGACACCACCACCGCGTCCAGCGCCTTCGCCCACTCCAGCGGGACGTCCACCCCTACCCGGTTGTTGCCGATGACCATGCCGCCGCCGTGCACGTGATAGATCACCGGCCGCGGCCCGGCGGACTCCGCCCCGGCCGGGCGGCAGATCAGCAGCGAGATGTCCGGCTCGCCCTCGGGCCCCGGCACCTGCCGGTCCTCCACCTCGAACGCCCCGCCCACGGTCAGGTCCAGATCGGCCAGCAGCTGGATGCCAGGCCCCTGGCGCACCTCGGCGATCTCTTCGGGGGTCAGCCCCGGGCTGATCATGTCCTTGATCAGTTCCAGGGCGGCGGCGAGTTCGGGGTCGAACGGGGGCGGCACGTACGTCATGGCGTCTCCTCACGCGAGGTCGCGGCGGCTCGGACAGCCATGGTCGGCCCCGCGGCCCCGGCAGCGGGCGCCGCCGAGCGGCGGAACCTGCCCGCCGTCCGGCGGGTGGCGTCGCGGCCGGGCGGAGTACACCGCGCTGAGCGGCGCCGGAGGGCGCACGCCCGCCTACGGCTCGGCGGTCAGCGTAGCGGCCTGACACCTCCGCACGGCGGGAGCCACCGCCCCCTCACCCTCGGGCGGCGTCGCCTCGCAGGGCCCGCAGTCCACGGCAGCTATACGCTTTGCTCTTACTTAGGCTGATTGATGCGGTTTGGTGTTCATCCGGCAGGGATGAGTATGCGGTGACGAGGGACCAGCAGTTGCCCGGGCAGTCCGGCATGCGCAGCCCGGAGCAGGCCGACGGGCTGCCGTTCCGCCCGCGCGTTCTCGCCACTGCCCGCCAGGTGGCCGGGGCCGCGGCCCTGGCGGCCGGTCTGCTGGGCCTGGTGAGCCTGGTCGGCTGGGTCTCAGGGGCCGATGTGCTGAAGGAGGTCCTGCCCGGCGTGTCGGTGGCCATGAAGGCCAACACCGCCGTGGCCGTCGTCGCGCTCGGCCTTTCCCTGTACGTGATCTCCCGCGGCCGGATCCGCCCCGTCGCGCTCGCCCTGTCCCGTGCGGCGGCGGTCCTGGTCGCCGTGCTCGGCGCGTTCACCCTCGGGGAGGATGTGGCCGGGGCAGGCCTGGGGATAGACGAGCTGCTCTTCACGGACGACACCGTCCAACGGGGAACGGGGGCCCCGGGGCGGATGGCGCCGAACACGGCTGCGGCGCTGATGGCCGCGGGGGCGGGTTCCCTGTGCGCCGGTGTGTCCCGGATCCCCGCCCGGGTGAGTCAGATCCTGGGCCTGGCCGTCGGCGCTCTCGGCATGCTGAGGCTGTACGGGGCTGCCTACGGGGTGCCCGAACTGGAGCAGTTCCGCCCCTACACGGGCATGGCCCTGCACACAGCGGTGGCTCTGGTGCTGGTGGGCACGGCGCTCTTCCTGGTCCGTCCTGGCGAGGGCCCGGCGGCGCTGCTGCTGAACGCGGGGACGACCGGCGCGCTGGGACGATGGCTGTTCGTCACCGTCGTGGTCGTGCCGCCGCTGCTGGGCTGGGCCGTGCTGGTCGCCGAGGACGCCGGGCTGTTCGGGGAGCGGCTGGGGACCGGGCTGCTCGTCTTCGGTCACGTGGCCGTGTTCACGGCAGTGATCTTCACGACGTTGGCCGTGGGCCGTCGTGTCGAGGTGGCACACGCCCGGCTCGAATGGCGGGTGCGTCAGAACGATCTGCTCCAGGCCTTCATGGAGCACACGCCCGCCATGGTGTTCATCAAGGACCTGGAGGGCCGCTTCCTGGCGGTCAACACGAGGTTCGAGCAGACCCTGCGCCTGTCCCGGAAGCAGGTCCTGGGCCGCCTGGACCAGGACGTCCTGCCGCCCGATCTCGCACGTCAGGGGCGGGCGTCCGACCTCGCCGTGCTGGCGGAGGGCAGGCCGGTGCAGCGGCAGAAGACGTTCGCCCTGCCGGGCGGCCAACGGGATTTCCTGTCCACCCGGTTCCTGCTCAACGACGCCTCCGGGGTGCCGTACGCCCTGTGCGGTGTGTACATCGACATCACCGACCGCGTAGCGGCCGAACGCGAGGTCCAGCGGTCGCACCGGCGGTTCCTGGCGCTGCTGGAGTCCGCACCCGACGCCACCCTGATCACGGACGGCGACGGCACTGTCACCATGGCAAACCAGCAGGTGAAACGCCTCTTCGGACGCGCGCCGGGCGATCTCGTCGGCAGCGACGTCGTCGGCCTGGTGCCGACCGCCCGGCGCCGGCGGCACCACGCGCTCCTCGGGGCCTACCTCCGCCTGCGTGATCCGAAGCCGATGGTCGTGGACCGGGACCTGTACGGGCTGCGCGGCGACGGCTCCGAGTTCCCCGTCGAGGTGAGCGTCAGCAGCCTTCAGGCCGAGCAGGAGACCCTCGTGGTCCTGACCGTCCGGGACATCACCGAGCGTCGACGCCTGGAGGCCGAACGCGCCGAGCGCTACGAGCAGCAGCGGCGGATCGCCTACACCCTTCAGCACAGCCTCATGGGGGAGCCGCCCCGCCTGCCCCACCTGCCGTGCGCCTACCGGTATCTGGCGTCCGTCCGGGACCCCGGAGTCGGTGGCGACTGGTTCGACGTCATCCCGCTCGACGAGTTCCGCACCGGCGTTCTCATCGGCGACGTGATGGGCCGGGGCCTGGAGGCCGCGGCCGTCATGGGGCAGCTGCGCGCCGCAGCCCACGCCCTGGCCCGCACGGGCGCCACCCCCAGCGGGCTGATGAGGGCCCTCGACGCGTTCGTCGGCGACCTGGCGGACCAGCTGGTCACCAGCGTCTACCTGGTCCTGGACCAGGGCAGGCAGGAGATCACGCTGTGCTCGGCGGGACACCTGCCCGTCATCGCGCTGCCGCCCGACGGGCCCGCCCGCCGGCTGGAGGCACCGGTGGGCGTGCCACTGGGCGTCAACGACGCGGGGCACGCGGTGCCGTTCGAGGAGGTGACCATGCCGCTGCCGCCGGGCAGTGCGCTCGTGCTCTACACCGACGGGCTGGTCGAAAGGCCCGGCACCGACATCGAGGCCCAGGTCGACGTCCTGACCCACACCGTCGACGACGCGCTGAAGGGCGCTCCCGTCGACGATCCCGGCACCCTCGACCAGGCGGCGGACCGTCTGATCAGGACCCTGATCGTGGACGCGGACGCCTCCGACGACGATGTGACGCTGCTCCTGCTCGGTGCGCCGGGACGACGTCTTCCGCCGGGGGAGAGGCACCGCTCGTGACCCGCGTGCTCGTACTCAGGGGTTCGTGGCACGGCGTCTGTCACAGTCCGGGCACGCCTCGCGCCTGCTTCTGGCCACGCAACCGAAGTGGCCGAAAGATGTGTCTCCGAGTGCGTGACCGGCCGCCGGGGAGCGGCCGCCTTGGGGGGACGGGAAATGAACGCATGGGCGGTGCCCGGATACACCGAGTCGCTGGAACTGGGGTCGGGGGCGAGCGGGCGGGTGGTCCTCGCCGTGCACGAGGAGACCGGCGTGCCGGTGGCCGTGAAGTACCTCAGCGAGTCTCTGCGCACCCGGCCGGGCTTTGTGCACGACTTCCGGGCGGAGGCGCGGCTGCTCGGCGGGCTGGGGAGCCCGCATGTCGCCGGGCTGTACGAGTACGTCGAGAGCCCGGACGGCGCCGCCATCGTGATGGAGCTGGTCGACGGCGTTGCGCTGCGCACGCTGCTCAGGAGGGAGGGCCCGCTCGCTCCCGAGGCCGCGCTCGTCGTCCTCAAGGGATCGCTGCTCGGTCTGGCCGACGCCCACCGCGTGGGCGTCGTGCACCGCGACTACAAGCCGGAGAACGTGCTGGTCGCGCCGGACGGATCCTCCAAGCTGGTCGACTTCGGCATCGCGGTGGACGCGGGCACCAGCGCGGGCGTGGCGGGCACCCCGTCCTACATGGCCCCCGAGCAGTGGACCGGCGCACCCGCCTCCCCGGCCGCCGACGTGTACGCGGCCACGGCCACCTTCTTCGAGTGCCTGACGGGCCACAAGCCGTACGCGGGTGACAATCTCGCGGAGCTCGCGCTGCGGCACATCGACGCGCCCGTCCCCGCCGAAGAGGCCCCGGAGGCGGTACGGGAACTGGTGCGGCGCGGTCTGGCCAAGGACCCGGCGGAGCGGCCCGTCCAGGCCGAGGCGTTCGTCACCGAACTGGAGGCGGTCGCCGGCACCGCCTACGGCCCCGACTGGGAGGAACGCGGCCGGGGCAGGCTCGCCGCGCTGGTGGCCCTGCTGCCGCTGCTCCTGCCCTCGGCCCGCACCGCGCCCCGGAGCACCACGGACACCGCCCGGACGGTGCTGAGGCGGACGCCGGACCCCGGCCGGGCGCACCCATGGCTGCCCGGCCGCCCCGGACTGATCGTGTCCGCCGCCGCCGTACTCCTCGGAGCCCTCCTGACGTACGGACTTCCGTACGACCCGGGGGCCGCGGCACAGCGGACGGCGCAGGCCCTGGCCACCACCGGTGCCGGGCCCGGCGCGGGGCGGGCCGCCTCCGCTTCTGCCTCCGCCTCGCCGACCACTCCCTCTCCGTCCGCCGCGCCCGGCGCGTCGGACGGCGCGTCGCCGTCCCCCACCCCGTCGGCCCCGGGCCC
>NZ_WWIC01000004.1:0-2502 GCF_009872555.1 Streptomyces sp. SID5643 | reverse complement strand
GTCGGCGGGCTGGGAGACGGTCGCGTCGATCTCGCCCTTGCGGATCGCGTCGAACTCCTGCGGGATGCCGTCGTTGGAGACGATGGCGATGTGCCCCTTCTGCCCGGTCTTCTTCAGCATGCCCTTGGACTTGAGGGTCTGGAGGGTCGGGGCGAGGTAGACGCCGCCCGCCTGCATGTATATGCCCTTGATGTCGGGGTTGGCGTTGAGGAGGGTGTCGAGTTTGGAGGCCGCCGTGTCGGACTCCCACTTGGCGGGGATCTCCAGGACCTTCAGCTTCGGGAAGTTCTTCTTGACGCAGGCGCGGAACGCCTCGGAGCGGTCGCGGCCGTTGACCGAGGCGAGGTCGCCCATGATCTGCACGACCTTGCCGGAGGTGATGTGCTCGCCGAGGTACCGGCAGGCCTTCTCGCCGTAGGCGACGTTGTTCGCCCGGACCACCATGGCGACCTTGCCCTTGTCGGGCGCCACGTCCACGGCGACCACCGGCACGCCCTTGCGCTCGGCCTGGTCGAGTCCGGCCTCGATGGCGGCGCTGTCCAGCGGGGCGACGACCAGGCCCTGGACGCCCTGGTTCAGCTGGTTGTTGATGTCGGTGATCTGTTGCGAGGGGTCGCTGTTGGAGTTGACGGTCTTCATCGCGTCCACGCCCTCGGACTTCGCCATCTTCGGCACATAGTCGTTATACGACTGCCAGAACGGCGAGGTCAGCAGGGGCAGCACCACCCCGACCCTGCCGGTGCCGTCACCGCCTCCGGATCCGGAGGCGCCGGTGTCCTTGGTGCTGCCGCAGGCGGCGAGCACCAGGGAGGCTCCGGCGGCCAGGGCCACCGCGCCGCACATCCGGGACGTGTTCCGCTTCCGCACTGTGCTTCCGGGCATCTCAGGGGGCTCCCATCGACCGGTGTTCCAGCAGATGCCCGCATACTTATCAGACCAATCCTGCGCCGGAACACCCTCGGGCGGCGACTTTCCTCGCTCCCGACGCATAGTGGTCCGACCACCCTGCTGGCTAGACTGCGCCGGAGCGCTGTGATCGGAGGAGTGGCGTGGACGACGAGTCAGCCCCGCAGAAGGGCACTGTGACGCAGCGCGCCATCGAGCGGGTCAAGGCGATGATCGGCGAGGGCCGGCTGGAGCCGGGCCAGCGGCTGCCGACCGAGCGCGATCTGGCCGCCCGGCTGGGCATCTCCCGCAGCTCGATGCGGGAGGCGATCCGCGCGCTCACGGTGATGGGCGTGCTGGAGGCCCGGCACGGCTCGGGCATCTACGTGACCCGGCTGGAGGCCGGCGACCTGCTGGAGACCTTCGGTGTCGTGGCGGACCTGTCGCGCGGCCCGCAGCTGGTCGAGCTGCTGGAGATCCGGCGGGTCCTGGAGTCGACGGCGACGGCGCTGGCCGCCGCGCGGATCACCGCGGACCAGCTGGCCGAGGTGGAGAAGCACCTGACGGCGATGAACGCCACGGACGATCCGGAGGAGATCCTCGCCCACGACCTCGCGTTCCACCGGGAGATCGCGGCGGCCGCGGGCAACGAGACGATGGCCGCCATCCTGGAGGGCCTGTCGTCCCGGACGTTCCGCGCCCGCGTCTGGCGCGGCTACCAGGAGGAGGGCGCCTTCGCCCGCACCCGCCGCGAGCACGCGGCCATCCACCGCGCCCTGGCGGCCCGCGACCCGGAGGCGGCCCGCGCGGCGGCGGCCGCGCACGTCGGCGAGGTGGAGGAATGGCTACGAGCCCAGCTCGGGCCCTGAGCGACGCCCAGGGCCCGGTGCGCCGTACTTACTTGAACTGGCCGGGCCGGTAGTCGCCCGCCGGCTGTTCCAGCATGACGTTCAGCCGGTTCGCGGTGTTCATGAACGCGATGAGGGTGACCAGCGCCATGAGCTGTTCCTCGTCGTAGTGCTTGGCGGCCCGCTCCCACACCTCGTCCGGGACCCCGCCGGCGCCGTCCGCGATCCGGGTGCCCTGCTCGGCCAGCTCCAGCGCTGCGCGCTCGGCGTCGGTGAAGACCGTGGCCTCCCGCCACGCCGCGACCAGGTGGAGCCGTACGGCGCTCTCGCCCGCGGCGGTGGCCTCCTTGGTGTGCATGTCGATGCAGACCGCGCATCCGTTGATCTGGCTCGTGCGGAGCGAGACCAGTTCCCTGGTGGCGGCCGGCAGCGGTGACTCCACGACCAGCCGCCCCAGGGAGTAGAACTGCTTGATGAGCTTGCTCGCGCTGGGAAGGGCGAAGACGTCCAGTCGTGCGCTCATGGTGAGCTCCTCTGCCGTGGTCGGTGCGTACACCCCTATGAGGCAGCGGCTCGCCACGATGTGACATGGGCGAAGGTGACCTGCGTCTCCTGCTGCCCCGAGCCGGACCTACCCTCCCGCACGCGTCGGGGTCACACTGGTCCGTATGCGGCTCCGGGGCACCGCCTGCGCGGCCGCCGGGCTGCTGCTGGCCCTCGCGGCGGGCTGCACCGGCGGTGCGGAGGGCGGCGCGCCCGCGCCCACCCC
>NZ_WWIC01000314.1:0-43219 GCF_009872555.1 Streptomyces sp. SID5643 | reverse complement strand
CGCCCGGCGCTGCCGCCTGCGGCCGCCCGCCGGCTCGCCATGCTGCTGGCCGACCACCCGGGCCCGTCCGGCGGCGGGCGGCGGGGTGCCGCGCCGGATCTGACGGAGCTGCTGCCGCAGTGGCTCGCGGTGGCGAACGCCCGTGGTTTCGCACCGCCACCCCAGGTGCTTCCTGCGTTGCTGGACGCGGCGCGGGGGCGCACCGACCTGCGTCCGGCGGCACTGGAGTTCGCGGGGCCGCGAGCCCTGTGGCTGGCCCGGCTGAACCCTGACTGGCGGTTCGCGCTGCGCGCGGCCCCGGGCGGCGGAGCGGCCCTGCCGCACCTCCAGGACGACGACGGGGTCCGGCGGCTGTGGCAGGAGGGACTGTTCGCCGAACGCGTCGCCTTTCTGTCCGCGCTGCGTTCTCGCACCCCGGCCGCCGCACGCGACCTGCTCGCGTCGACGTGGGGGACGGAACGGGCCGAGGACCGGCTGATGTTCCTCGACTCGCTGCGCGAGGGCCTCGGCCCGGACGACGAGCCCTTCCTGGAACAGGCCCTGGCCGATCGCAGCCGCAATGTCCGGGCGACGGCCGCGGAACTGCTGTCGGCCCTGCCCGGTTCGGCGCTCGCCGCGCGGATGGCGGTCAGAGCGGGGGCGTGCGTCGCCATCGACCACATGCGATCCGCCCGGCCCTCAGCGGCCGGGGGCGACCTGCCCGGGGGGACCCCGCAGACCACTCCGGCGATCGCCGTCGAGGCGCCGCACGAGTGCGATCCGGGCATGGAGCGCGACGGCGTCGTGGCGAAGGCGCCCGCGGGGCGCGGCGAACGGTCCTGGTGGCTCGGTCAGCTGGTGGAGGCGGCACCGCTCGGCACGTGGGCGCGGCGGCTCGGTGGGCGCACGCCCTGGGAGATCGTGGCGCTGCCGGTGGCGGACGGCTGGCAGGGCGAACTGCACGCGGCGTGGTGCCGGGCGGCGGTGCGCCAGCGGGACGCCGCGTGGTCACGGGCGCTGCTCGGCGATCCGTCGGCGCCGGAGGCGGGCGGTCCGGGGGCGGTGTCCCTGGCCGAACGCGCCAAACTGCTCGGCACGCTGGGCGCCGCCGAACGGGCCGAGTGGGTGGCCGGCTTCATCGCCGCGCACGGCTTGTCCGAGGCCTTCCAGCTGCTCGGGGTGTGTGCGGTGCCGTGGGCGGCGCCGCTCGGGCGGGCCGTGGTGGACGCGCTCAACATCGCTCGGGACGCGGGGAGCTATCCATGGAGTTTCAGCGGGGTCATGGGCTTGGCGGAGCGCTGCCTCGACCCGTCCGAGGCCTCCCGGCTCGACGCGCTGCTGGCCGTACCCGACGAACCGGAGAACGCGTCGCCGGGAGCCGGGGGCTATTGGGCGGAGGCCTTCCAGCGCCTGGTGACGACCCTGCGTCTGCGCGCGGCGATGGCCGAGGAGCTGGGAGCGGCCTGACTCCCGCCCGCGCCTCCGGGGCCGGGTGCTCTGCGGCGAACGGCTGCCGCCGGATGTACCGACGACCCGGGCGGCCGCCGGAGTCGGTCGCGACCGGCGGCCCGGCGAGTCAGCCTCTCCGACCCGAGGGCGCACCGGCTCCGGCCGGGGCAAGGCCCCCGGGCCGGTCCGCCGGAGGGCTACGCCTCAGCGGGCTGGCGGGCGTTCGTCCGGACCCAGTCCACGATCGAGGCCGTCGTCGCGCCCGGCGTGAAGATCTCCGCGACACCCTTCTCCTTCAGCAGGGGAATGTCCGCCTCGGGGATGATTCCGCCGCCGAAGACGAGGATGTCCTCCGCGTCCCGCTCCCGGAGCAGATCGATCACGGCGGCGAAGAGCGTGTTGTGCGCTCCGGAGAGGATGGACAGCCCGATCGCGTCGGCGTCCTCCTGGAGCGCCGTGTCGACGATCTGCTCGGGGGTCTGGTGGAGCCCGGTGTAGATGACTTCCATACCGGCGTCGCGCAGGGCACGCGCGATCACCTTGGCCCCGCGATCGTGGCCGTCGAGCCCCGGCTTGGCCACCACCACGCGGATCGGACCGGCTGCCACACCCATCACTGCCTCCATGAAGCGACTACATCCATCCGTACCGACAAGTACCGCACACATCGGGCAAGCCGTACACGCCGCACCGCACGGACACCCCTCCCCGAACCGGCCGGGCAAGTGAACGAACGTTATCTCCAGCATCCCGCAACCGGCAGTTTCGCGGTGGATACCGAGGGGGAAATCACACGATGGGACAAGCGCAAGGGGAGCCGCACCGAGGCAGCCGTACGACCGCACCGTCCACCACGGACCGCGGCAGCACGGCTCTTCGGCGAAAGCACGCAGGGCAAGCACCGCACGCACAGCACGCAGGGCAGACACGGCGTACCAGCGGGGAACCTCGTCACCCCACCGATCGGGGACCTCCGTCGCACCACCGGCGTCACACACGCCACACGCCGCGCTCTGCCCCTGCAGCTCACGCGGCTCACGCCGCTCACGCGGTCATCGCCGGCCGTCTTCGCAGCTGCTTTCCACGAGGGCACACGGGGGGCGGAGGCGTCCTCCCGCGTGCCGACAGGAGGTCGGCCATGAAGGTCACCAGGGCGGCTCTGCCCTTTCTTCCGTTCTGCGAGCGTCTGCTGCCGGGCAGACTGGCGGGACTTTCCCTGGCCCTCCTGAAGGCCACCGCCCTGGAGATCGCGATCCTGGCCGGGCACCTCCTCCTCTACCCGTCCGGCATCACCCAGGAGCGCCGCGCCCCCGTCCCGGCACTGCCGGCGGACGGCGCCGCCCAACTCCCCACGGAGGCCAAGCCGCCGGTCCTGCTGCTGCACGGATTCATCGACAACCGCTCGGTCTTCGTCCTGCTGCGCCGCAGCCTCGCCCAGCACGGCAGGCAGCAGATCGAATCGCTCAACTACTCGCCGCTGACCTGTGACATACGGGCCGCCGCCGAACGGCTCGGACGGCACATCGAGGAGCTCTGCGAGCGCACGGGGGCCGAGCGGGTCGACGTCGTCGGGCACAGCCTCGGCGGACTGATAGCGCGTTACTACGTGCAGCGGCTCGGTGGCGACACGCGCGTACGGACCCTCGTCACGCTCGGCACGCCGCATTCGGGAACCCGAGTGGCGCCCTTCGCCGACGCGCACCCCATCGTGCGCCAGATGCGCCCCGGCTCACCGGTGCTCGAGGAGCTCGCTCTGCCCGCCCCTGACTGCCGTACGCACTTCGTCAGCTACTGGAGCGACCTGGACCACGTGATGGACCCACTGGAGACGGCCTGCATCGACCATCCCGATCTGACGGTGCAGAACGTGCGCGTGACCGGCATCGGCCACCTCGCTCTGCCCGTGCACCCCGCCGTCGCCAACGGCATACGACAGATTCTGGACACGGCACACGCGGGTGAACCGTCCGCCGAACACACCGGCGGTCTGACGGTCGCCTGAGAATCGTCATACAGCGATCACTCAGCACCGAAGCACCGATCAACCTCGAACAAACTTCGAACACAGGGCCAAACTCGTGCCCGCCGTCCGCCAAAACACGGCCGAATGCCCGTTTCCTGCGCGCGCGAAACCTGCCGAAGATTGTCGTGCCCGCGTACCGCCGGGTACAGTCGCCGCACTGCTCTGGCAGCCCCTGTTGTCGAGGCGAAAGAGAAGTTGGTGAACGACCGTCACCCGTCGGGGACCATGACCCCGGCTCCGGCTTCCGACGCCGCCTCCGCGCACTACGCGTCGTACGGCACCCAGGAAGCCCAGTACGGCGACTTCACCACGTACGGCGACCACGCCGCCACCGGATTTGATCCCACCGGCACCAACGGCGCGGGTTTCGACGCCACCGGGCACACCACCGCGAGCTTCGCGACCGACCCGCTCTTCGGCGACATGCCGGGCAGCGGCCAGGACACGGGCAGCTACGACACCGGCCACTGGCCCACCGGCACGCACGAGAACGTGCACTACGACGCCTACGCGGCCCAGCACCACGCCGCCTACGACACCGGTGTCTACGACACGACCTCCTGGACGGCCGAGCAGCAGCCGATGTCGGCCATCCCGTCCCAGGCCCCCTCCCCCGACGCCACCGGGCAGTGGGAGTCCGGCGCCTGGCTCCAGCCGGACCAGTCCGGCAACCCCGCCGACCACACCCAGCATTGGGAGTGGGGCACTCAGTCCTTCGACACGGGCGCCTACGACGCCACGCAGTGGAACTCCGACGGCACCGCCGCACCGGAGCCCGACGCGTACGAGCACCCCGCCGAAACCTTCGACCAGCACGAGACCGCGACGTTCGAGCAGGTCGCCTACGACGAATCAGCCGAAGCCGGCTTCCACGACGCCGACGTGGAGGGCGATGAACCGGCCGCCACCGGTGAACTGCCCGTCGTCACCCCGCTCCTGGACGGCCAGGAGGACATCGCCCTCGCCCCGTCGGGGCGTGCGGCCTCGCGCGCGGCGTCCCGTTCCCGCCGCCGCACACCGCCCAAGCGCTCGGCGCTGATGACCATCGCGGTGCCCTCGGCCTGTGTGATGGGTGTCGCCGGGATCGCCGCCGCCTCCGTCGGCGGTCTCACCGACGACAGTGCCGCGGAGGCGCAGACGACCGCGGCGGACGTGCAACCGGTCAAGCCGGCGGCCGCCAACAACAAGCTGGACACCCAGCTGCAGAGCCTCTCCGCCGGTGCCGACGACTTCGCCGACCGGGCCAGCCGTACGCAGGAGCGCATCGACCTCAAGGCCCAGCAGGCGGCCGAGAAGAAGCGTGCGGCGGAGGAAGCGGCCCGCAAGGAGCGGCTGCGCCCCAAGTTCGCCCTGCCGGTCGCGCGGCACGGACTCAGCGCCACCTACGGCCAGTCGGGCATCAACTGGATGTCCCTGCACACCGGCATCGACTTCCCCGTCTCGTACGGCACGACGGTGATGGCCGCGACCGACGGCACCGTGCGCACCCAGTGGAACAGCGCGTACGGCAACATGATGATCGTGACCGCCAAGGACGGCACGGAGACGTGGTACTGCCACCTCTCCACCTACACGGTCCCCTCGGGTACGACCGTGAAGGCGGGCGATCCGATCGCCCGCTCGGGCAACTCCGGCAACTCCACCGGTCCTCACCTGCACTTCGAGGTGCGCCCGGCCGGCGGCTCGGCGATCGACCCGCTCCCGTGGCTGCGCAGCCACGGCATCGACCCGACGTAACGTCCCGCCTGCCCCGCCGGTCCGGCCGGCGGGGCCCGGGCTCACCTCACAGGGCTACAGCTTCTCCACCGGCGCGTACCGCAGCAGCAGCCGCTTCGGCTTGGTGTCCCCGAAGTCGATCGTCGCCTCGGCGTTGCCGCCCGTGCCCTTGACCGCGACGACGGTCCCGAGCCCGAACTGGTCGTGCGTGACGCGGTCCCCGACCGCCAGGGACACCACGGGCTTCTCCGAGGTGCGCCGCGTGGCGAAACCGGAGGCGCCCGACGCCGATGAGCGCGAGCGGGACGACGACAGCGAGGCCGCCACCGCCGAGACCGGCCCGGAGGACGCGGGCGCGGTCGCTCCCGTCCGCTTCCACTCCAGGTGGGCCGGCGGGATCTCCTCCAGGAACCGGGAGGGCGGGTTGTACGAGGGCTGGCCCCAGGCGCTGCGGAGCGTGGAGCGCGTCAGGTACAGCCGCTCCCGCGCACGGGTGATGCCGACGTAGGCCAGGCGCCGCTCCTCCTCCAGCTCCTTGGTCTGCCCGAGGGCGCGCATGTGCGGGAAGACGCCGTCCTCCATGCCGGTCAGGAAGACGACCGGGAACTCCAGGCCCTTGGCGGTGTGCAGGGTCATCAGGGTGATGACGCCGTCGCCGTCCTCCTCGTCGGGGATCTGGTCGGAGTCGGCGACCAGCGCGACCTGCTCCAGGAAGTCCGACAGCGTGGTCTGCTCGTCCTCGCCGCGCTCCTGCTCGAACTCCATGGCGACGGCGGCCAGTTCCTGGAGGTTCTCGATACGGGTCTCGTCCTGCGGGTCGGTGGAGGCCTGGAGCTCGGCGAGGTATCCGGTGCGCTCCAGCACGGCTTCCAGAACCGTGGCCGGTCCGGCGCCGGACTCGACGATGGTGCGGAGGTCCTCCATCAGCGTGTTGAACCGCTTGACGGCGTTGGTCGAGCGCGCGGCCATGCCGTACGCCTCGTCGACGCGCTTGAGCGCCTGCGGGAAGCTGATCTTCTCCCGCTGGGACAGGGCGTCGATCATCGCCTCGGCGCGGTCGCCGATGCCCCGCTTGGGGACGTTGAGGATCCGGCGCAGCGGTACCGAGTCCTCGGGGTTGGCCAGGACGCGCAGGTAGGCCAGGACGTCCCGGACCTCCTTGCGCTCGTAGAAGCGGACACCGCCGACGACCTTGTAGGGCAGGCCGACGCGGATGAAGACCTCTTCGAAGACACGGGACTGGGCGTTGGTGCGGTAGAAGACGGCGACGTCACCGGCCTTGGCCTCGCCGGCGTCCGTGAGGCGGTCTATCTCATCGGCGACGAACTGCGCCTCGTCGTGCTCGGTGTCGGCGACGTAGCCGGTGATCCGGGCGCCGGAGCCCGCGTTGGTCCACAGATTTTTGGGGCGGCGGGACTCGTTGCGCTCGATGACCGCGTTGGCGGCGCTGAGGATCGTCTGCGTGGAGCGGTAGTTCTGCTCCAGCAGGATCGTCGTGGCGTCCGGGTAGTCCTCCTCGAACTGGAGGATGTTGCGGATCGTCGCGCCGCGGAAGGCGTAGATCGACTGGTCGGCGTCACCGACCACGCACAGCTCGGCGGGCGGGACCTCGGCCTCGGGCGGTACGTCGACGGGGTGCTCGGAGGTGCCGACCAGCTCCCGCACGAGCGCGTACTGGGCGTGGTTGGTGTCCTGGTACTCGTCGACCAGGACGTGCCGGAAGCGGCGGCGGTAGTGCTCGGCGACGTCCGGGAAGGCGCGCAGCAGGTTGACCGTCGTCATGATCAGGTCGTCGAAGTCGAGGGCGTTCGCCTCGCGCAACCGCGACTGGTACAGGGCGTAGGCCTGGGCGAGGGTCTTCTCGAAGCCGTCGGTGGCCTGGGCGGCGAAGTCCTCCTCGTCGATCAGCTCGTTCTTCAGGTTGCTGATCTTGGCGCTGAAGGACTTCGGCGGGAAGCGCTTTGGGTCGAGGTCCAGGTCACGGCAGACCAGGGCCATCAGGCGCTTGGAGTCGGCGGCGTCGTAGATCGAGAAGCTCGATGTGAAGCCGAGCTTCTTGCTCTCGCGGCGGAGGATGCGCACGCACGCGCTGTGGAACGTCATGACCCACATGGCGTTCGCGCGCGGGCCGACGAGCTGCTCGACACGTTCCTTCATCTCGCCCGCGGCCTTGTTGGTGAAGGTGATCGCGAGGATCTGGCCCGGGTGCACGCCGCGCTCGGCGAGGAGGTGGGCGATGCGGTGCGTGAGCACGCGGGTCTTGCCGGAGCCGGCACCGGCCACGATGAGCAGCGGGGAGCCGGAGTGGACGACGGCGGCGCGCTGGTTGTCGTTCAGCCCCTCCAGGAGCGCGGCGGTGTCCACGACCGGGCGGGGCGCGCCGTCCCGGTAGTAGGCGTCCCGGTCCGGGGGCGCGTCGAACTTCCCGCCGAACAGATCGTCCGGAATCGGCTCCGGAACGTGATCGTCCTCGGGCGGCGGCGGGGGCTCGTCCGCGGGGCCCCGCTGGGCCTGGAGGTTCGCCAGGAAGCTGTCGTCAAAGAGGCTGCTCATCGCTCTCCGAGTCTAGGGCGCCCCACTGACAGCCCGCCGCCGCCCTGAGAACATCGCCGGGCGCGCGGGCCCCCCGCCGACCGGCCGGCGGCTCATTGTCGCCCTCCATGACCGCATGATCACGGCGTGCTACACCCCCCGCAATTATGGACAAAGGATGACCGAACTCCCCCGATCGTTCACTCTCGGCAACGTTCATGACCGAGGTCACGAAAATGTATCGGGCATATCACCCATCAACCTTCACAGGGGCCACACGAGTTGGCTACCGTGCGACCAGGCCGCATGACCCCCACCGGCGAACGTCGCCGGGCCGCGCGGCCTCCGCCGAGTCCGGTGTGCCGCAGCGGCAGCCGGAGCCGGGGACCCAACCGTGAACCTGGGGTGAATCGGCCCGACTCCCTGTGCGGAGAGAGCCGTAGGGCAAACCTTCCGAACCACCCGCCCGAACCCGACAGCTAACTCGGTAGGCGGAACGTGGAAGGAGTCGCCTCCCTTGGCGTCGCACCGCAAGTCGCGTCCTACGGGTACGCGCGTGGCAGGCATACGGACCCCCGCCCTCGCAACGGCGGCCCTCACCTCCGTGGCCCTGCTGTCCCAGTCGGCCAACGCCGCTCCCGAGGCCGACGACAAGCCCAGCCTGGAAGAAGTCGAGAAGAAGGTCGACGACCTCTACCGCCAGGCGGGGTCGGCGACCGAGAAGTACAACGCGGCCAAGGAGAAGACGGCGAAGCAGCGCAAACGCGCCGACGCCCTCATCGACGACGTCGCGAAGCGCACCCAGAAGCTCAACGAGGCGCGCGAGGAGCTGGGGTCCTTCGCCTCCGCCCAGTACCGCACCGGCGCCGCCGCCCCGGACACGGCGACGTTCCTGCTCGCGGACACCCCGCAGGACTACTTCGACCAGACCCAGCTGATGGACCGGATGACGGGCCGCCAGAAGGTGGCCGTCGACGACTACATCGCGCAGCAGTCCGAGACGATGAAGAAGCGCCAGGAGGCCACCGAGAGCCTGGAGACGCTCACCGAGTCGCAGGGCGATCTGAAGACGGCCAAGGCGACCGTCCAGCGCAAGCTCGCCGAGGCGCGCGAGCTGATGTCGAGGCTGACCGCCGAGGAGAAGGCCCGCCTCGCGGCGATCGAGAAGCAGAAGCAGGAGGAGGCCGCCCGCAAGGCCGACGAGCTGGCCCGGCAGCAGGCCGCGCAGCGACAGGCACAGGAGGAGGCCGCTCGGCAGCAGGACAGCGGGTCCTCGTCCTCGGGACCGGCGGGCTCCGGCTCGTCCACCCCGACACCCCCGGCCGACTCCTCGTACGCCACCAAGGCCGACAAGGCGCTGGCCTTCGCCCGCGCCCAGATCGGCAAGCCGTACGTGTGGGGCGCTGTCGGCCCCGGCTCCTACGACTGCTCCGGCCTCACCCAGGCCGCCTGGAAGGCCGCGGGCGTCGACCTGCCGCGCACGACCTACGACCAGGTGAACGCCGGCACCACGGTCCCGCTCTCCCAGGCCCAGCCCGGTGACCTGGTCTTCTTCTACGACGACGTCACCCACGTCGGGATCTACATCGGCAACGGCATGATGATCCACGCCCCGAAGCCCGGCACGTACGTGCGCGAGGAGTCGGTCTACTACGACGGCGAGTCGGCCATCCACAGCGTGGTGCGGCCGGCCTGAGAGGGCTCTTCACGCCTTTTGAGGGGCACGCGCGCGTGCCCCTCTCGTAACGGGCGCGGCGCTCTCTAGCATCGGCGCTATGTCCGGTCCCTCCCCGTTTGCCACTTGGTGGTCGACGTACGCGCTGGCGACCGGCATCGTGTCGGTCGGTCTCGACTCGGCGGGGTACGAGGTCCTCTCCCGCATCGTCCTCGCCCTGGCCTGCGCGGCCTGGCTGATGGCGGCCGCGGGCCTCGCCCAGCGGGCACGCGGCGGGTGGCGGGCGGAGACACCGGCCGCACTCACCGCCGTGGCGGCGACCGCCGTCCTCGGCACCGGCTTCTCCGCGGCCGGCCGGCAGTCCCCTGCCGAGGCGCTGCTGGCGCTCGCGATGCTGCTCTGGGCGGTGCTGCTCACCGCGGAGGCCGGTGGGCGGCGCGGCACGGTGTTCCTGCGCTGCGTGGCCACCCAGGGGCTGGCCGTACTCGGTGCCACGCTCGCCGCAGCCGATACGTCGGCCTGGCTGGCCCACGCGGCCCTGGTGCTGTTCTGGCTGGGCCTCGCGCTCTACGGCTTCGCCCTGTTCCGCTTCCAGCCCCGGCAGGTGGAGGAGGGGCGCGGGGACCACTGGCTCGCGGCCGGCGCCCTCGCCGTCTCCGCGCTGGCCGGGGCGGAACTCCTCAGCGCCGACAGCGCGCGCCTGTACCTGTGGAACGAGGAGAACACCGACGTCCTGCGTACGACCACCGTCACGCTGCTCGTCCTCGCGCTGATCGCCTGCGCCGCCCTGCTCCTCGCCGAGCTCTTCTGGCCCCGCCACCACTACGACGTGCGGCGCTGGGCGACCGTGTTCGCCGCGGTGGTGACGGCCGCGGCCACCCTGGCCGTCGCCGCCGCCCTGGACGTCCCCTGGCTCGACGCCGCCGGAGAGGTGCTGCTGTGGGTCGCGGTCGCCACGTGGCTCGGGTGCACCGCCTGGGCGCTCGCCGCGGCCCGGGCCGGCGCCCGGCGCTCCCGGGTCAGGTCCAGAGCACGGCGATGAAGATGTTCGCCGTCGTCAGCAGACCGACCAGGCCGAAGAGGCCCTTGTCCACCTTCTCGTCGTCCCGCTTCACATAGACCAGGCCGAGGATCACGATCAGCAGGGCCAGCTTCACGCCGATCTTGAAGTTGTTCACGGACTGGTCGTCGGCCTGGTTGAGACCGACCAGGATCACACCGGTGACCAGCATCGTGAGTGCGCCGTGCAGCATCGCGGGGGTGTAGCGGGCGGTACCCTCGCCCATCGCCTTCATCTGGGTGAGGAAGCCGCCCAGGAGCGAGGCGATGCCGATGATGTGGAGGCCGACGAAGAGGTGGATGAGTACGTCCATGAGGCCGGAGCCTAATGAGGGCCATGAGACCGCCCGACACCGGCCCAGGGTGCATATATGCGCCCCATAGCACCCGATCACGGTCACTCGCTCACGATTCGGCGCTTCGGTCATCACGCTGAGTGAAGTAGGCGGCGTCGGGGCGGGGCCACGGTCGCATACGGTCACCGCCGGTCCTCTCAAGACACTTCCGCACACCTGCCACCGGCCGGTCACGGCGGCGTTTAGCGTCCTCCCCCAGGTGCCCGGCTCCCCACCGCCGCCCGGGCCAGGGGCGGCAGTCGGACACCACCGCCGAAAAGGTCCGGCGGCGGTCCGCTCCCCCTGTGCGGGCCGTCGCCGGACGCGCAGGCCGCCCGTCCGCTCCCCCCGGCGGCCGCACGCACCCGTCGGCGGTCGAGGAAAGGACGTGGCCTCCAGGTGGCAGCGCACCGCAAGCCCCGACAGCGCTCGATGGGTGGCGGCAAAGCCCGTACGGCCGCCACGATCGCCCTGGCGGGCGCGGCGACGGCGACGGGTCTCGACGGAACCGGACACGCCGAACCACAGCTCACCCCCGGCCAGGTCAGGGCCAAGGTGGACAAGCTGTACCAGGAGGCGGAGGCCGCCACCGAGAAGTACAACGGCGCGAAGGAGAAGGCCGAAGCGGCCGGGCAGCGGCTGAGAAGCCTCCAGGACCAGGCGGCGCGCAAGGAGGAGCGTCTCAACTCCGCCCGTGACGCCCTGGGTTCGGTCGCCGCCGCGCAGTACCGCGCCGGCGGTCTCGATCCCGCGGTGCAGCTCGCCCTCTCCGACGATCCCGACCGGTACCTGGAGAACGCCGAGTTCGTCGAGCGGGCCGGCAGCCGGCAGAACGCCGCCGTGGCGGGGGTGCGCAAGCAGCTCCGGGAGATCGAGCAGCT
This sequence comes from Streptomyces sp. SID5643, assembly GCF_009872555.1. Taxonomy (NCBI): domain Bacteria; kingdom Bacillati; phylum Actinomycetota; class Actinomycetes; order Kitasatosporales; family Streptomycetaceae; genus Streptomyces; species Streptomyces sp. SID5643. Next base: position 31,570 of record NZ_WWIC01000314.1, on the reverse strand, counting down.
GCGCGGGGCCGCACACATCGAGCTGACGTCCCTGAAGTCCCGCCGGACGGAGCTGAAGCAGCACAAGGAGACGATCACCGGCAAGCTCGGCACGGCACGGCAGCTGCTCTCGCGGCTCGGTCCGCAGGAACGTTCCGTGTCAGGCGGACCGCAGGACCGCGCCTCGCGCTCGGCGGGCCCTCGGGACACCCTCGCGGCCCCGGGCTCCGCCTCGCCCCAGGCGCCCAACTCCCGCGCGGCCGCCGCCGTCTCCTACGCCTACCAGAAGCTCGGCAGCCCCTACGTCTGGGGTGCCACCGGCCCGAACGCCTTCGACTGCTCGGGCCTCGTCCAGGCCGCGTACCGCGCAGCGGGCGTCTCCCTGCCCCGCACGACGTACTCCCAGATCGCCGCGGGCCGCCGCGTCTCCCGCTCCGAACTCCTCCCCGGCGACCTCGTCTTCTTCTACGCCGGCATCAGCCATGTCGGCATCTACGTGGGCAACGGCCGCATGATCCACGCCCCGAACCCCTCGGCGCCGGTACGCGTCGCCCCGCTCGACGAGATGCCGTACGCGGGGGCGACGCGGGTGGTGTGAGCGCCGCCGTCAGACGAGCCGGCGGGCCGTCGCCCAGCGCGTCAGCTCGTGCCGGTTGGAGAGCTGGAGCTTGCGCAGGACCGCCGAGACGTGCGATTCGACGGTCTTCACGGAGATGTACAGCTGCTTCGCGATCTCCTTGTACGCGTAGCCCCGGGCGATGAGCCGCAGCACCTCGCGCTCGCGCTGGGTCAGGCGGTCGAGGTCCTCGTCGACCGGCGGTGCGTCCGTGGAGGCGAAGGCGTCCAGGACGAACCCGGCCAGCCGGGGCGAGAAGACCGCGTCGCCCTCCTGGACACGGAAGATGGAGTTCACGAGGTCCGTGCCGGTGATCGTCTTGGTGACGTACCCGCGGGCGCCGCCGCGGATCACGCCGATCACGTCCTCCGCGGCGTCCGACACGGACAGCGCCAGGAAGCGCACCGGCTGCTCGGTGTCGCCCATCAACGGGGCACAGCGGCGCAGCACTTCGACGCCGCCACCGCCCGGCAGGTGCACGTCGAGGAGGACCACCTCGGGCCGGGTCGCGGTGATCACCGTGACCGCCTGGTCGACGTCCGCGGCCTCGCCGACGACTTCGACACCGGTCTGCTCGGTCTGCCCGATCTCGGCCTGGACCCCCGTACGGAACATGCGGTGGTCGTCCACGAGGACCACGCGCACGTGACGCCCCGGCCCACCGGTCGCCTCCGCCGGTTCCGCCGTACCGTTCGCCTCGGTCGGGTCGCTCATGACGTCTTCTCCGCCCTCTCCATCTCCAGCTCGACCTCCGTGCCGCCGTCCGGCACCGCGCGCAGCCGCGCCGTACCGCCGTTGCGCTCCATGCGGCCGATGATCGATTCTCTGACACCCATCCGGTCGGCGGGTATCGAGTCGAGGTCGAAGCCGGGGCCGCGGTCCCGGACGGACACGAAGACCGTCTTCCCCTCGACCTCGGCGAAGACCTGTACGGCGCCGCCCTCGCCACCGTACTTGGCGGCGTTCACCATTGCTTCCCGCGCGGCCTGCATCTGTGCGGCGATCCTCTCGTCGAGCGGGCAGTCGCCGACGACCACGACCTCGATGGGCACGCCGTGCTTGTCCTCCACCTCGGCCGCGTTGCGCCGCACGGCGTCGGCGAGGGTGGTGGGCTCGTCGGCCTCGTCCTTGCCGGTGCCCTCGGGTTTGTAGAGCCAGGTGCGCAGGTCGCGCTCCTGGGCACGGGCCAGGCGGCGGACCTCGTTCGCGTTCTCCGCGTTGCGCTGGATCAGCGTGAGGGTGTGCAGCACCGAGTCGTGCACGTGGGCGGCGACCTCCGCGCGCTCCTGGGCCCGGATGCGCATCAGGCGCTCCTCGGAGAGGTCCTGCGTCATGCGGACCAGATACGGCCCGGCGAGGAGCGTTATGCCGACGAGGACCGCGAGGGCCGCCTGGAGGACGGAGCCGAGGTGAGCGGCGGAACCCTGGAGGACGAAGATGCCCGAGACGCCGGCCGTCACCAGCAGCACGCCGCCCACCGAGCGCAGCAGCGTGACCGTGCGACGGCGGCGGCCGACCTCGACCCAGCGGGCCCGGCGGGCGTTGTCCGCCTGCCGCCAGACCAGGGCGACGCCCGCGCCGACGAGCACCGTCGGCCAGAGGTACGCCCTCGCTCCCCCGCTGAGATTCACATTGCCCACGAAGACCATGGCCACCACGACCATGAGGAGCAGGGCCACGATCTGGCCCTTGTCGGGCCTGCGCGCGACGCGTCTGCGGCGGCCGTCGGGCGAGGTCTCCGCAGCCGGCGGCGACGGCGGCTTCTGCGCCTCGACCCCGCCGACGCCGAGCGGGACGAAGAACCAGAACGCGGCGTACAGCAGCGCACCGAGGCCGTCGGCCATGAACAGTCCGACGAAGACGAGCCGTACCCAGATCACGGGCAGCCCGAGGTGCCCGGCGAGGCCCCGCGCCGCACCCCCGAGCCAGCGTCCGTCACTGCTGCGGTAGAGCTTGCGCGGCGGCCGCGGTTCGGCGATGGGCGCTGCTGCGGCTTCCGACATGCCATTGATGGTCACACGTGCGGGAGGCCGGAGCATCAGGGTCGGCCCCTGAGGCTCCCCTGATCTCCGCCGGCCGCTCCTCGAACGCTTCCCGAGCCGCCTCTCAGGGCCGATATCAGGGTCCGGCCAGGGTCGTTCCGACTCCCGCCGGGGCGTCGCGCCCGTCACCATGGACCCATGACCGATCACGAGCACGCCGCGACGGGTCCGGGACCCGGCTCCGGCCCGCGCCCCACCCCGGGCGCCGGGCCGCAGGATGCCGCGCCCGCCGCGGGGCCCGCGCCCGGGCGCGCGAACGCGGGAGAGCAGGGAGGAGCGCCCGGCTCGGCCACCCCCGCCGAAGACGGTGTCCCACCGGGGCCGCCCCACGCGTTCCGCCGCGACCGCCGCCACAAGAGCCTGGCCGGTGTCTGCGCGGGGCTCGGACGGCAGTGCGACATGGACCCGGTGATCTTCCGCATCACCCTCGCCGTGCTCTCCGCCACCGGCGGCATCGGCCTGCTCTTCTACGGCTTCGCCTGGCTCTTCGTCCCGTACGACGACGAAGAGAAGAACGAGGTCCGCAAACTGCTCACCGGCCGGGTCGACGGCCAGGCCCTGGCGGCCGTGCTGTTCGCGCTGGTCGGCTGCGGGGTGTTCCTGACGATGCTGAACAACGGCGGGGTGCTGACCTTCGCCGTCGTCCTCTCCCTCCTCCTCGCGGGCGCCGGCTACTGGTCGCGTCACCGCGGCGCCCCCAGCCCCGACCCCCTGGCCGCACAGGCCGTGGCCGACGCCCCGCCGGAGCCCCAGGCGCCGCCGGTGTTCCTCACCACCCCCTCGTGGTGGCGCGACCCGATCGTCAAGGACGGCACCCACATCGGCGGCACGGGCTATCTGTGGGGCCCCCGCGACCCCCATGACCTCGACGTCGCCGCAGCCCTCAACATCAGCCTCGGTACGCGGCCGGGTGTCCGCGAGGACATACCCGCAGCGCGCCCCCGGCCGCCCCAGCCACGCGGGCCGCGCTCGATCGGCGGCTCGGTCTTCCTGCTGGCCCTGCTCGCGGGAGCCCTGGGCACGAGCCTCACGTGGGACGGCCACCCGCTCGGCACCAGCCTGCAGACGGGCCTGGCCTGTGCGCTCGCCGTCCTGGGCCTGGGCATAGCCGTCAGCGCCTTCCTGGGCCGCACCGGCGCCGGCTCGGTCTTCCTGGCGATCATCACGGCCGGCCTGCTCGCCGGCGCGGCGGCCCTGCCCAAGGACATCGGCACCCACTGGACGCGCACCACCTGGCAGCCCGCCGGAGTGGCGGACGTACGGCCGCGGTACGACCTGGGCACCGGCGTCGGCACCCTGGATCTGAGCAAGCTGGACGTGCCGGGGAAGCAGACGGTCACGACCCGGGCGGAGGTCGGCATGGGCCGGATCAAGGTGCTCGTGCCCGAGGACGTGACCGTGCGGCTGACCGTCGAGGTGGGCATGGGCGACCTCCAGTTGCCGGGCGACGACCAGAAGGACGTGGACGTGCAGCCGGACCAGCACAAGGAGATCACCCTCTCCCCCGCCGAAGGCGTCGAGAAGTCCGGCACCATCGACCTGGACCTCCGGGTCGGCATGGGCCAGGCGGAGGTGACCCGTGCTGCGTCATGAACTCCAGCCCGGAAAGATGATCGCCGGCCTCGTCCTCGTAGTGGCGGGCGTCCTCTACGCCGGTGACGCGGGCGGCGCATGGGAGATCCCGTGGTTCATGGCGATCCCCCTCGTCACGGGCGGGCTGTGCCTGGCCGGCGCGGTGGCGTTCCTGACGGGGCGCGTGCGGCGCCGCCGCCAGGGGGGCCGTACGGGCGCGGACCTGGCGTGACGGTGCCCGGCCCGCTACTCGTACCCGCCGCTGCGCTGCCGTCGCCGTGACCGCAGCGCAGCGTCCAGGGACAGCAGGGGCGCGCCCGCGAGGATCAGAGGGGTCCAGGCCATGAGGTAGGCGAGGTCGTTGCCGTAGTAGTACGGGTCGGAGGCCCAGCTCACGGTCAGCCACAGGCTGAGGGAGATCAGCGCGCCCCCGAGTGCGGCCAGGCGGGCGAAGAGGCCGAGCAGCGTTCCGATGCCGACGGCCAGTTCACCGAAGGCGATGGCGTAGCCGAAACCGGCCGGGCTCTTCAGGGAGAGGTCGACGAGGGCGGGGATGGCGGAGGAGTCGCGTACGGCACGCATCATGTCGCCGATCGAGCCGGCGCCGGAGTCCTTCATGAAGGCGCTGTCGGTGAGTTTGTCCAGGCCGGCGTAGATGAAGGTGACGCCGAGGAAGATGCGCAGGGGCAGCAGGGCGTAACGGGCGGCGCTGTCCCGCCGGCCTCCCCCGTTGCCGAAGCGGGGGGAGTGCGTGTCCGTTCGCATACCGTGAGTCATCGCTGCTAGCCGCCTCTCGCCGGTGCCGAGACCCCTCAACAGACCATACGTACGACAAACGAACCGCGCTCAATCCTGCGTCACCGGCTTGTTTCGTCGTGCCGGACGGTGCGGGCGACCGAGGGGCCCGTCGTTCACTCCGTCACGTCGACCGCGTACCGGTTCGTCTCCACCCCGGCCGCCGTGACGACCTGCACCTCCACCCTCCCCGGTTCGACATCCGCCGGCACCGGCACCGTCAGCAGGGTGTCGGTGGGATTGCGGAACCCTCCCGGAACGGGGATCAGCGGCACGTGGACGTGCACCGAGCCCACGCGTACGACCATCCGGGCCAGCCGGTCCGCCCCCTGCGCTCCGGGCGGCACGAATCCGGCACCACGGATCTCGATGTCGTCCCCCGTGCGGATCGGCCCGTCCAGGTCGCCCGCCTCCCGGGCCCGGACCACGGAGAGGATGACCGGCCGGCCGCCCTCCGCGTACTTGCCGGCGAGATAGGTCGCCGCCGACACGAGCACCAGCACCGCCAGCCCCCACGGCAGGTCCGGCAGCTGCTCCGGCCGCCTGGCCAGGCGTACCGCAGCGAAGACCAGGGCGACCCCGCTGATCACGACGTACTGGATGTCGGCGAAAGTGCCCCGGCCGGCGTCGTCGGTCAGCAGGTCGGCGGCCCGGGGCCGGTCGGCACGCACCTTCTGCAGCCGTTGCCCCAGCACCCGCAGCCCGACCACCCGCCGCACGAGCACGGCGATCCCGCACAGCACGGCCAGCACGGTCACGATCCCGGCGCCCCGGGCGAGGTCCAGCCCGGAGAGCAGCGCGTCCCGCTCCCGGTGCCGGGAGGCGGCGGCCAACCGCCCGGCGAGGACGAGCACCGCGTAGGCGACGAAGAGCACCCACGCCGCAGCGACCGTCCGGGAGGTGGACAGCCGGTTGTCCTCACCGATCACGGGCGCCAGCACCCCGCCCTTCGCCCGGTGGAACCACGACGCGGCGGTCAGCGACGAGGCCAGCACCAGGGCCGCGGCCAGCCCGGCCGTACGCGCCGCCGTCCAGCCCGCGCCGACCGCCGTGAGGGCCTGCCCGAGCAGCAACAGCACCACGGCGGCCCACACGACACCCGCCGTGCGCCGCCACAGCCCCGTCAGCCAGGCCTGTCCCTCGGCCCGCCCCCGCTCGGCGACGTGCTCGGCGGACTGCGCCAGTTCCTCGGAGACCCACTGGCGGGAGGCCGAAGCGGAGTGGGCCACCCCGGCCGGCAGCCCCTGCCCGGCAGCGAACTCGTCACGCCGGCGCAGGAACGCGGCGACGGCCCGCCGGTGCCCCTCGCGCGCCCCGTGCGGACAGTCCCCGCAGGGGCACCCGCCCCCGTGAGCGCCTTCGGGTCCACCCGGCCGCCCACCGGGGTAGCCGCCGGCGTATCCCTCGGCGTAGGCATCCGCCCGCACCCGTGCGTACCCGCCCGCGTCCGCACCGCCCTGTCCCGTCTCCCGCACCGCCACGCCCGACGCCCGCCTTCCCGCGACCCATCCACCGCCGGCCTTCCGGACCCCGGAAACACCGCTGTGCAACTCCCGTGCGACGACAGCGAATTGTGCCCTACACCACCCGGCTCACGTTCGCCCGGACTGGCCAACACGGGTGAAGTCCGGCGTGCCGTGTTGACCCGGCTGGGAGAATTCCCCTATGGCCGAGATCATCCAGCGTGAGGGGACCTGGGCCTTCGACGGCGACACGCTCCGGATCACGCCCGGCCTGCACCGCTCCGTGCCGCTGCTCCGGCGCACGTACGGGGAGATCACCGTGCCGCTCGCGGCGGTCTCCGGCGTCGTCCTGGAAGCCGCACGGGGGCACGGGCGGCTGCGGTTGCGGCTGCGCGAGGGCGCAGACCCCCTGCTCCAGGCGACCGGCGGGCGGCTGCCCGACGCGGCCGACCCCTACCGGCTGACGGTGGACGCCGACCGGACGGGGGCGGCCGAGTACCTCGCCGAGGAGATCCGCCGCGCGCTGCTCCTCGACCGGGTCCCGCAGGGGCGGACGGAGGCCTATCTGCTGCCCGGACCGCCGGTTCCGGTGTCGGTGCGCAGCTCGGACGGGACGGTCTCCTTCGACGGCACGCGGATACGGATCGACTGGGCCGAGACCTCCGAACGGGTCAAACGCGCCACCGGCCCGCGGATCATCACGATGGGCGACCTCGTGCGGGTCGAGTGGTTGCCGAACACCCGTCACGAGGACGGTTCGCTGCGCTTCGTGACCCGTGAGACGGTACTCTCGAAGCTTCCGCCGGACAAGGACCCGTACACCCTGGACCTGTGGGGCAGCGCCCGCCGGGACCTGCTCACGGCGCTCGTCGCGGCGGCCGTCACCGCCCGGCTGCCGCACCCGTCCACGCACCCCGCCACCGCCACCGCCACCGCCACCGGTGAACTCCCCGTGTGCGCCGCCCCCGTGCCGCCTCCCGTCTCCGACCACCACGACGTCCTCCTGCGGCGGCTGCGCGAGCTGGGCCGGCTCCACCGCGACGGCGTCCTCACCGACGAGGAGTTCGCGAGGACGAAGGCGGTGGTGCTGCGCGGCTTCTGAGGTCCTGGCCCAGCGGCTGCGGCGTCAGCCCAGCAGATCCGGCTCGCTCCGGCTGACGTCCTCCCACATCGGCTGGTAGTTGATCCACGCCACCAGGTCGCCGCCCAGCTGCTCCCGCGTCGCCACCGCCATCCGGTGATCGATGCGGACCGGTCGCCCGGCCGCCTGCGCGGTCAGCTGGACCTGGCAGGAGCGCTCCATCGACACGAACCACCAGGCAGCCGCGTCCACCGAGTCGCCGACGGTCAGCAGCCCGTGGTTGCGCAGCACGAGCGCCTTGCGGGAGCCGAGCACGGCGGCGATACGCCGCCCCTCCTCGGCGTCGACGGAGACGCCGGTGTACGTGTCGTAGAGGGCGTGGTCCTCGTAGAAGGCGCAGCTCTCCTGGGTGATCGGCTCCAGCAGCTCGCCGAGGGCCGCGAGCGCCCGGCCGTGCACCGAGTGGCAGTGGGCGACGGCGACCACGTCCGGCCGGGCCGCGTGGACCTGGGCGTGCACGGTGAAGGCCGCCTGGTTGACGTGGTAGCCGCCCTCGACGACCTGTCCGTCCTGGTTGGCGAGCACGAGGTCGCTCACGGTGACATGACGGAAGGGCATCCCGAACGGGTTGACCCAGAAGCAGTCGGTGAATTCCGGGTCTCGGGCGGTGATGTGCCCGGAGACGCCGTCCTCGTAGCCGAGCCGGCCGAAGATCCTGAGGGCGCCCGCGAGCCGTTCCTTGCGGTGCCGGCGCTCGTCCTCGACCGACTCGTGCATCGGCGGCATGGCGAACCGCAGCCGGTCGGTGGGCAACGGCAGGGGCGGCGTGGGCCCGTGCATAGGTCCTCCAGCACTGGTTCTGCGTACGGGCGGAAGTTACCGTCCGTGAGGCCGGGAAGAACAGGAGCGATTCGTGAAGATGCCACGAGCGCCCCTGTGAGCACCCTGTGCCCATCCGTGTGCCCCCGGGCTCCCCCACCCCACGAATAGCCGACAGTGGATGTCGGGATACGGCGCGACACTCTTCCCATGACAGCGAACTGGGCAGCTTTCGCCGCCGTGGAACCGGATCTTGCCGACACCGTCGAGAAGCGCTTCGGCGCCTACACCCACCACGTCCTCGCCACCCTCCGCAAGGACGGTTCGCCCCGCACCAGCGGCCTGGAGGTGCGGTTCCTGAACGGCGAGCTGTGGCTCGGCATGATGCCGGACTCGCTCAAGGTCCTCGACCTGCGCCGCGACCCGCGCTTCGCACTTCAGACGAACCCCGGGGAGGGCACGGGCATGGGCGGCGGCGACGTCCGGATCAGCGGCCGGGCGATCGAGGTCGACGACGTGGCGACCAAGGCCGGATACGTCGAAGAGGTGGAGCCGCCGGAGCAGTTCCACCTCTTCCGCACCGAGCTGACGGAGGTCGTACGGACCTACGTCGAGGACGACACGTATCTCGTCGTCCAGGTCTGGACGCCCGGCGCGCCCCTGCGCACGATCAAGCGCACCTAGGCAGGGGGGTCACTCCCACTCGATCGTCCCCGGCGGCTTCGAGGTCACGTCGAGGACGACGCGGTTGACGTCCTTGACCTCGTTGGTGATCCGGGTGGAGATCCGGGCGAGGACCTCGTACGGCAGGCGCGACCAGTCGGCCGTCATGGCGTCCTCGGACGAGACGGGGCGCAGCACGATCGGGTGGCCGTACGTCCGGCCGTCGCCCTGGACGCCGACGCTGCGGACGTCCGCGAGCAGGACCACCGGGCACTGCCAGATGTCCCGGTCGAGACCGGCCGCCGTCAGTTCCTCGCGGGCGATGGCGTCGGCCTCGCGCAGCAGGTCCAGGCGCTCCTTGGTGACCTCGCCGACGATACGGATGCCGAGGCCGGGGCCGGGGAACGGCTGGCGCTGGACGATCTCCTCCGGCAGGCCGAGCTCCTGGCCGACCATGCGGACCTCGTCCTTGAACAGCTTGCGCAGCGGCTCGATCAGCTGGAACTCGAGGTCCTCGGGCAGACCGCCCACGTTGTGGTGGGACTTGATGTTGGCGGTGCCGGTGCCGCCGCCGGACTCGACGACGTCCGGGTAGAGCGTGCCCTGGACGAGGAACTCCACGGCCGGGCCCTCGTCGGCGATGATCTCGGCCTGGGCCTGCTCGAAGACCCGGATGAACTCGCGGCCGATGATCTTCCGCTTCTCCTCGGGGTCGGAGACCCCGGCCAGCGCCTTGAGGAACCGCTCCTCCGCGTCCACGACCTTCAGCTGCACGCCCGTCGCGGCCACGAAGTCCTTCTCGACCTGCTCCGTCTCGCCCTTGCGCATCAGGCCGTGGTCGACGTACACGCAGGTCAGCTGGGAGCCGATGGCCTTCTGCACGAGGGCCGCGGCGACCGCGGAGTCCACGCCGCCGGACAGGCCGCAGATGGCACGCTTGTCGCCGACCTGCTCGCGGATGGCGGCGACCTGCTCCTCGATGACGTTGCCCGTCGTCCAGGACGGGGTCAGGCCCGCGCCCCGGTAGAGGAAGTGCTCCAGCACCTGCTGCCCGTGCGTGGAGTGCATCACCTCGGGGTGGTACTGGACGCCGTAGAGCTTCTTCTCGTCGTTCTCGAAGGCGGCGACCGGGACGACGTCCGTGGAGGCCGTGACGGAGAAGCCCTCGGGGGCGGCGGAGCAGGCGTCGCCGTGCGACATCCAGACGGGCTGCTCGGCGGGGGTGCCCTCGAAGAGGGTGGAGGACACCTTGGAGACGTGCAGGTCGGTGCGGCCGTACTCGCGGGCGCCGGTGTTGTCGACGGTGCCGCCGAGGGTGCTCGCCATCAGCTGGAAGCCGTAGCACATACCGAAGACGGGAACGCCGGCCTCGAAGATCTCGCGGTCCAGGCTGGGCGCGCCCTCGGCGTAGACCGACGAGGGGCCGCCGGAGAGGATGATCGCCGCGGGGTTCTTGGCGAGCATCTCCCGGACCGGCATGGTGCTCGGCACGATCTCGCTGTAGACCCGCGCCTCGCGGACACGACGGGCGATGAGCTGGGCGTACTGCGCGCCGAAGTCGACGACCAGGACGGTGTCGGCGGCGTTGGCAGCAGAAGTCGCTGATGACACGGGGTGCCTTCCGGCGGTGGGGCGGGGGTCTTGTGCCACCGATTCTACCGGGGGGCCGCCGGGCTCCTTCCGTGTGCCGGGAGGAGCCCCGTCTCAGGATGCGAACCGGCTTGGACGGCTCCGGGGTGCGGTGCATACTTGCCCCCATGTTCAAGCACCAGACGTTCGTCTTTACCTATGGCATCCGGCCCGCCGGACGCCATGGTCGTGCTGCTTGAGCAACTGACAAGCGACTTCCCAGGCGCCCCGGGCCGACAAGGCCCGGGGCGCCTGTCGTCGTCCGGGCCGTGCCGCCCCGGGGCAGCCCCTGACCACCAGGAGCCCCGTATGACCGCCATCGACGTGACCGGCGCCCGCACTGCCGAGGCCGCCGACGTGATCACCGGCGCGCGCGAGCGGATCGACGCGCTCGACGACCGGATCATCGGCCTGATCCAGGAACGGGTGGCCGTCTCGGCCGTCATCCAGGAGGCGCGGATCGCCTCCGGCGGCCGGCGCGTGAACCTGTCCCGCGAGATGGACGTGCTCGGTCACTACCGGCAGGCGCTGGGCAAGCCGGGCACCGCGCTCGCGATGACCCTGCTGGAGCTGTGCCGCGGCAAGATCTGAAACCGCATTCGCCGGACAGACGTGCGGCCCCTCCTCACCCGTACGGCGCGTGACCGTCCCGCAGCCGCCTCGTTGGTCCCGGTGTCCGTGCCAGCCAGGCGCGGGCCCGAAAGAACCACGCGTGGCTCACTGGGGCGATGAGACGCACGGATCGTGCCGTGCGTCGTGGGACCTCGCTCCAGGGAAGTGACCGGACGGCAGGGGACAGCAGCCCGGTCACCCAAGAGAACGGCCGGCCCCGGGGACGCCCGGGGCCGGCCGCGGACCTTGCATAAATGCACAAGTCTGGGTCAAACGGTTGCGGGCGCCGCGTTCATCCAGCACGATGCCTACACGGTCCAAGTCCCCCCGCGGACCCCCGCATTGCCCCATTGCCATAGGTGCAGACCAGCGGCGCAACCCCCCGGCGCCGCTTCCAGGCACCGGCGCTGCCCTGACGTCGGTGCTGACGAGAAGAAGGGCCCCGCGGCTCCACCCCGCGGGGCCCTTCGCTCTGCTCAGGTACGGGTCACCGTGCCACAGTCGCCGCCGTCGCCGCGTTCGAGTTCCCTGCTCCGGTCGTACGGGTCTGTCGCCGGGCCGCTCGGGTCCGGGCCCGCGGACCTGCTCGACGAGAACTCCGGGTGCAGGTAGCCGTCGTACACGAAGCAGGCGGAGTTGCCTATCTCCTGGTCGTAGTTCATCAGGAGCAGGCGGCCGGGAGTGACCTGGTAGCGGGCGGGGTCGGCGAGTTCGACGTCGAGGACCCGGCGCACGATGGTGCGGGCGACCTCGGTGGGGCCGTCCGCCCGGACGACGGGGTAGACGAAGGTGTAGTCGGCGCGCACCGCCACACCGCCCTGCGTGCCCTTCTTGAACGTCATGCGCCCCCGGGTCTTGATCACGTCACCGGCCGGCCGCACCTCGTCGGGGTCGAAGCGGCTGAACAGCGTCACCGGGTCGTGCTTCTCACTCGGGGAGCGCAGCCCGGTGTCGAGATCGTCGAGGAGCTCGGGCTGCTTGGGGTCGAGCACGGAGAGCGCGGCCGTGGGGCGGGCGCCGCGTACGGTCCTCGGGTCGAGGTTGGCGCCCACCAGCAGCTTCTTCGTCAGTTTCAGCGCCTCTTCCACCCGGCCCTCGGAGACGGCGCCGACGGCCTTCGCCTCGGGCAGGACGATGCCGGCCTCGCCGTCCGCCCAGCGCTCGGCCGGGGAGCCGGCGAACGGCCGGTCCAGGGTGGGGGTCTCGGGGTCCGACGCACCGGGAGCAGCGGTGGGTGCGGTTGTCTCGTCGGGCAGCGGTGAGGCCTCCGCGGCCCCGGACTCCCCGGTGCCGAAGGGGTCGCCGGGCAGCAGCGACGGCTTGAGGGCCACGAGCGCCACGGCCGCGGCGAGGGGGACGCCGATGAAGGCCCACAGCTTGCGGCGTCGGGCGGCACGCCCGTTCATCTCCTGCCAGGCCGGGCCGGTGCGCCACCCGGGCGGCAACTCCCCCCGGGCGTCCTGCTCGCGCAGCCGCTCGGTCACCATGCGCGCTCGCGCGGACGGTTCCTTCGGGGCGGAGGAACCGATGTCCCGCTCGGTGTCACGGGTGAACTGCTCCCAGACGTCGTCGGGGATCTCCGAGGCCGACGGCTGATCGTCGGACGGCTTTTCAGACACGAAGCCAAGATCTAAGCGCGCGGAAGGCGCCTTCACAAGCCTTCACCAGAAGGTCTCCGATGTGACTCAGCCCACATAAGAATTCTGTGAAAGCCAGCACAACCATTCACAGGTTTCACGGATCAAACCTGCCGAACCAAGGGCCACTCCCGCGCCCCACACGCGGAGGCCTCCCCCAACGTTCGTGCCGCATCCCGCGGTACGCCGGACTTTCCGAGGTCTTCATGAAGCTTCGCCGCGCCATGGCAGCAGCGGCCGCTACGGCGGTCATAGCCCCGGTGGCACTGCTCGCGGCACCGGCCGCGTACGCGACCGACGAGACGACCCCGACTCCGAGCGCGTCGGTGAGCGAGTCCGCTCCCGAGACGTCGCCCTCGCCGTCGGCGACCGAGTCCACCCCTGCCGAGACGACGCCGACTCCGAGCGCCTCCGTGAGCGAATCCGCTCCCGAGACGTCCAGCTCGCCGAGCGCGTCCGCGAGCGAGTCCTCCCCGGCTCCGAGCGCGTCCGAGCCCGAGGAGTCGGAGTCCCCGGACCCCGAGCCCTCGATCTGTGAGGACACCAAGGTCGACGTCAGCATCTCCGGCCTGCCCGGCAAGATCGCGGCGGGCAGCGGCTGGCACAAGTTCTCGCTGAACGTGCTGAACAACTCCGACTCGACGCTGAACGACCTCGACTTCTTCGCCGGGGCCTCCCCCGACAAGAACGGCGAGGAGCTGTTCTCCAGCAAGCAGGTCCAGCTCCAGGCCTGGGACCCCCAGGACAAGATCTGGGTCGACCTCAACGAGGGCGGCTACGCGGTCGGTTACGTCGGTTACACCGACGAGCTGAAGCCCGAGTACGAGGTCAACATCCCGCTGCGCCTCAACGTCAGCAAGTCCGCCCCGGTCGGCGCCGGCTTCTCGCTCGGCGCGACGATCTACGGCGACAACGACGCCGAGTGCACCGGCTTCGGTGACGTGTCGTACAAGTTCCAGATCGTCTCGGCCGGTACGGACACCGGCGGCACCAAGCCGCAGGAAGGCGGCAAGGCGCCCGTCACCGACGAGAAGCCGAGCGGCACCACGCCGGAGGTCACCGGCAGCCTCGCCGAGACCGGCTCCAGCTCCGCCCTGCCGATGATCAGCCTCGTCGGCGGTGCCGCGGTCGTCGCCGGTGCCGGCGCGATCTTCGTCGTCCGCCGCCGCAAGGCCGGCGCGCAGGCGTAAGCCGCAGCGGCCCGCACAGGCCGCAGCACCAAGCAGAAGAGGGACCTGCGCTCGGAGGGGGGCGCAGGTCCCTCTTCTGTTGTGCCGGGTCGCTCAGTTCTTCGGCGGTACGGCCGGCATGCCGAGGAACGGCAGCCGCAGCGCGCCGAACGCCTCCGCCGGGACCGCCGGGGACTTGGGCTCGATGGGCTGGAGACGCTCGTAGGTGCCCTGCTGCGGGCGCGGGTCCTCCTCGCCCTTGTTGGGCCAGTACGACATCGCCCGCTCAGCCTGGGCGGTGATGGTGAGTGAGGGGTTGACGCCCAGGTTGGCGGAGACCGCGGCGCCGTCGACGACGGAGATGCCGGGGTGGCCGTAGAGGCGGTGGTACGGGTCGATCACGCCGGACTCGCGGGAATCGCCGATGGGGCAGCCGCCGAGGAAGTGGGCCGTGAGCGGGGTGCCCATCAGTTCGCCGACGTTGGAGCCCGCGAAGCCGTTGATCTCGGCGGCGAGTGCCGAAGCGCCCTCCGTCGCGGCCTTGATCTGCTTGGGGTTGGGGGCGCCGTGACCCTGGCGGGCGGTGAGCAGTCCGCGGCCGACGCCCGACGGTTTCACGTACGTCGTCAGGGAGTTGTCCAGTGACTGCATCACCAGGCCGATGATGGTCCGCTCCGACCAGCGGCGGTTCGACAGGGAGCGCAGCACCAGCAACGGGTGCTTCGCTGCGTTGGCGAGGAAGCCCAGGACCCGTGAGGCACCCGAGTTCGTCCCGGCGTAGGGGACCTGGAGGATGGACAGGCCGCCCATCGAGTTGGATCCCTTGCCGTAGCGGACCGGCTCGATGTGGGTGTTCGCGTCCGGGTGGATGGAGGACGTGATGGCCACGCCCCGCGTGAAGTCGGCCTTCGGCGCGCCGTGCGCCTTGCGGTAGCGCCGGTCGTCGGTCTGGGCGCCGACCAGGGCCTCGGAGTTGGTGCGGGTCAGCTCGCCCAGCCTGTCGGAGAGGTGCGGCAGTTGACCGCCCGCCTTCATGCGGTGCAGCAGGGTCTGGGTGCCGTAGGTGCCGGCGGCGAGGACGACCCGGCGGGCCGTGAAGGTGCGGCCCTTCTTCTTGCCGCGGTCGTCGGTGGGCAGGGTGGCGACGGCGAAGCCACCGCGCGAGTCGTCGGTGAGCGACACGACCGTCGTCATGGGGTGGACCACCGCACCGGCCTTCTCGGCGAGGTGCAGGTAGTTCTCGTTGAGGGTGTTCTTCGCTCCGTGGCGGCAGCCGGTCATGCACTCGCCGCACTCCGCGCAGGCCTTGCGGGAGGGGCCCGCGCCGCCGAAGTACGGATCGGGCACCTCCTGGCCGGGCTTGGCCTTCACCGAGCCGTCGGCGTCCTCGCCGTCACCGAAGAAGACGCCGACCGGAGCCATGTGGAAGGAGTCGCCGCAGCCCATCCGCTCCGCGGCGGCCTTCAGATGGACGTCCGAGGGCGTCATGGTCGGGTTGAGCCGTACACCCAGCATGCGGCGGGCCTGGTCGTAGTACGGCTTCAGCTCCTCCTGCCAGTCCGTGATGTCACGCCACTGGGGGTCCTCGAAGAACGGCTTCGGCGGGACGTAGAGGGTGTTGGCGTAGTTGAGGGAACCGCCGCCGACACCCGCGCCCGCCAGGACCATGACGTTGCCCAGGAGGTGGATCCGCTGGATGCCGTACATGCCGAGCTTCGGGGCCCAGAGGTAGTTCTTGAGGTCCCAGGAGTTCTTGGGGAGCGTCTCGCGGGTGAAGCGCCGGCCGGCCTCCAGGACGCCTACGCGGTAGCCCTTCTCGGTGAGGCGCAGGGCGGTCACCGAGCCGCCGAATCCGGAACCCACGACGATGACGTCGTAGTCGTAAGCGTCCTGAGGCACGTGCCGTCTCCCCTTCGAGTGTGCAGTGCGGGTGATGCGGGTGGCTTACCGGAACCTGAACGCCTTCATCAGGCGGAGGCTGCGGCTCATGAACTGGGCGTACTTCTCGTCGTCCATGCCCAGCGAGGGGGCCATGGGGAGCACGCGCTGGTGGGCGACCGTCTGGGCCTCGGTGTACTTGAGGATGCCCTCGGAGCCGTGGCGGCGGCCGAGGCCCGAGTCCTTCATGCCGCCCATCGGGGACTGGACGCTGCCGTAGGCGGGGGCGTAGCCCTCGTTGATGTTGACCGTGCCGGTGCGCAGCCGGGCGGCGACCTCCTGGCCACGGCGGCCGTTCCTCGTCCACACCGAGGAGTTGAGGCCGTACGCCGTGGCGTTGGCGCGCTCGATGACCTCGTCCTCGTCGGTGAAGCGGTAGACCGAGACGACCGGGCCGAAGGTCTCCTCCCCGCAGACGGACATGTCCGTGGCGACGCCGTCGAGGATCGTGGGTTCGAAGAAGTACGGGCCGATGTCCGGGCGCGCCACACCGCCGGCAACGACCTTGGCGCCCTTGGCGACGGCCTCCTCGACGTGCCGCGTGACCGTTTCGAGCTGGCGTTCCCCGACCAGGGACCCCATGTCGGCGCCGTACGCCAGGGAGGTGCCGAGGCGCATGGCCTTCGTCCGGGCGGCGAAGCGCTCCAGGAAGGCGTCCGCGATCGACTCATGGACGAAGAGCCGTTCGATGGAGATGCAGAGCTGCCCGGCGGAGGAGAAGCAGGCGCGGACCGCTCCGGCCGCGGCCTTCTCGATGTCGGCGTCCTCCAGCACCAGCATGGCGTTCTTGCCGCCGAGTTCGAGGGAGACGCCGACCAGCCGCGCGGCGGCGCCCTGCGCGACCTCGCGGCCGGTGCGGGTGGAGCCGGTGAAGGAGACGTAGTCGGCGTGCCGGACGACCTCCGGGCCGACGACCGGGCCGTCGCCGAGCACGACCTGGAAGACGTCGGCGGGCAGCCCGGCCTCTATGAGCAGGTCTCGGGCCCACAGGGCGGTCAGGCAGGTCTCCGTGTCCGGCTTCATGACGACGGCGTTGCCCGCGACGAAGGCCGGGAGCGCGTCGCCGACCGACAGCTCCAGGGGGTAGTTCCAGGGGGCGATCTGGCCCACGACACCGCGCGGGTGGCGCAGTTCGGTGACCTTCGTGAGGGTCGGCATGGCGCCGGCGTGCCGCTTGGGGCGCAGGTAGGAGGGGGCCTTGCGGCCGTAGTGCCGGGCGGCGACCGCGACGGCCTGGACCTCCTCGTGGGCGTGCAGCCGGGCCTTTCCGGTCTCCAGCTGGATGAGGTCGAGCACCTCGGCCTGGCGCTCCAGCACCAGGTCGTGGAAGCGGAGCAGGACGGCGGCGCGCTGCCGTACGGGGGTCTGCGCCCACACGGCCTGGGCGGCGCGGGCCAGTTCGAAGGCCTCCGCCACGTCCTCGGGCGTCGACTCGGGGAGGTCCGCCAGCTTCTCGCCGGTGAACGGCGTGTGGTTGGCGGTCCGGCCGGAGCCGGCCACACCCTTGGTGAGCTGGGCGACCAGCTCCGGCGTCACCACGTCCGCGGCGGTGCGGGCGCCCTCCGGGGCGGGGGCGAGGGGGTTCGTGCCGGTCTGTGCCGTGCCGGTCTGTGCCGTCTTCTCGGCGGCCTGCGCGTCCGTCATGAGGCGCAGGGTATGCCGGGACGAAGCCTTTGGGTACCCGTCGGTAATACGGCTTCACCGCGTGCACACACGCCGCCAGTGACTGCTGGCAACAAACGCGCTGATCAGGACCTTGTGGTGACCGGCGGGTGTGCTTCAGCCTTTTACGATCCCGAGTCGCTCCCTGGCCCCCTCGAACACCGAGGTGCCCTCTTCCTCCTCCGGCGTGCCCCTGGGCATGTCGACGCGCAGTTCGTACATGCGGTCGTCATCGGTGCGGACGACCAGCCGCATGAGCCGCCGGGGGGTCTCGCCCCGGCGGTACGCGGTGTCGGCGAGGGCGGCTTCATGGCCCTGGACGCCGGTGCGGGCGTACCGGGTTTCTCCCCCGGGCTCCTGTGCCGTCCGGGCCTGGTCCGCCGGGGAGGCAGGGGCCCTGTCCCAGAAAAGGAGACGGACCTGGATCGCACCGGTCCGCCCGTCGCCGTAGAGGACCGTGCGGGGCCGGCCGGCCGCGCCGCCGGTCCGGTCGAGCGGGCGGTACTGGCGCGGCAGATGGAGAACGGCCGCCATGTCCGGCTCGGGGTGCGGGCTCCAGACGTCGGTCGTGTCGGCGGCCGGCCCGGCGCTCTCCGCACTGCTGGGCTCGGCGAGTTGCGTGACGGCCCCTATGCCGCCGGCGAGCAGCGCCGAGAGGAGGGCGAGGGGGCCGGGGCGGAGGAGGCTCTGGCGTTTGGGGGGCAGGGGGTCGTGCTGCGTGGCGTGGAGGGGTGGGGCGGCGGAGGCGGGCACGGGTCCGGGCTGGACGACAGGTACGGCCGGCAGGGTCCGGGACACTGCGGCGGGCACCGGGTCGGGCGGGGCTGCGGTCTCGTCATCCGCCTTCCGTATGTGCTCGGCCGTCCGCGCCACCGCCTCGGCCGGTGCCGGCCCGGCCACCGCCTCCAGTTCCTTCGCGACCTCCTCGGCATCCGGCCGCTGTTCGGGGTCCGGCACCAGCAGCCGTGCGATCAGGGGCCCGAGGGGCCCGGCCCGAGTCGGTTCGGGCGGCTCGGCGGCGAGGATCGCGGCGACCGTGGCCTCCGGCGTGGCCCGCAGGAACGGGGACGCGCCCTCGACGGCCGCGAACAACAGGGCACCCAGGGACCACAGGTCGGAGGCGGGCCCGGCGGTGCGGCCGGACATCCGCTCGGGGGCGACGTACTCCGGCGGGCCGGCGGTGGCCTCCCCGCTCCCGGCGTGCAGGTCGTCGCCCTGCACATGGGCGATGCCGAAGTCGGTGACGACGACACGCCGGTGCGGGCCGAGCAGCACATGGGCGGGCTTCACGTCCCGGTGCACGATGCCGACCGCGTGCGCGGCACGCAGGGCACCGAGCACGGCGAGTCCGATCCGGGCGGCTTCGGGCACGTCCATCGGTCCGCGCCGGAGACGGTCGTGGAGGGACTCGCCGGGCACCAGCTCCATGACGATCCACGGCAGTCCGTCGAGCGCCTCGGCCGCGTCGAGTTGGTCGGGGCCCACGGGTCCCAGCTGTTCGTCGTGCTGCTCCGCCTCGACGACCACGTCGTGGATGGTGACGGCGGCGGGATGGTCGACGCGGGCGGCGGCCCGGGCCTCGCGGTGCAGCCGGTGGGCCGCCCGCCGGTGGCTCCCGTCCTGCGGATCGCCCGGCAACCGCGGCTGCCTCACGGCGACTTCACGCTGGGCACGTTCGTCGAGGGCCCGCCAGAGGGTGCCCGTGCCCCCGGAGCCGATGCGCTCGACCAGCCGGTAGCGCCCGCCCACCAGCCGGCCCCGGGCGTCGTCCGTGCCGCCCCCGTCGTTGCTCATGTCCCATCAGTACCCCGCGGGGCGCGTCCTTGTCGACGCGGGTCGTTTCCATCCGGGTCGGAGGGGCGGAATCAGGTCTTGCCGATGTCCAGATTCGCGATCGCCGTGCTCGCCACCTCGCGCCCACGGGCGGTGAAGTCGCTCTTGTCCGGGTAGCTGACGGTGAGTTTGTACATGTCGCCGCCGGGGGTCCGGTAGTAGAAGATCTGGCATTCCCGGGGACGTGGGTTCTCGCTGTCGTCGGTCGTGAAGGGGACGGTGTTCCGGGCGGCCTTCTTATCCCGGTACGTGGTCGTCCTGGGGTCCGTCTTCTTCGGCCCCTCGTCCATGTCCAGCTCGTAGCTGCCGCTCTCCTTGAACCGGGTGTCGTCGTCGTACATCTCGGCGGCCGCGGAGCCCGCGATGTTGCCGCCGGTGTCCTCGGCCTTCTTCTCCAGGCGCAGGTTGATCCAGACGCTGCCGCTCCGGTCGCTGTAGGTGACCCAGTGGTCCTGGTCGGACTTCCGGTCGGGCACGGTCCGCTCGTACCCGGCGGGGACGGCGAGCGACGCGGCGAGGTCCTTCTCCTGCCTGATCTCCCAGCCGTCGGGCAGCGGCCCGGCGAACGGGTCAGCGATCACCAGGTACGCCGTCACCGCCGCCGCGACGATTGCGGCACCCAGTCCGGTCCAGGCCTTGCGGCCGAGCCGTACGCCACCGCCCCGGCCGGCCACCCGCACCGCCTGGGTGGGACGGGCGGCGGGCGGGTTCGCGGCCGCCTCCAGCAGGGCCCGTACCTGCGCGGCGTTCGGGCGGCGGGCCGGGTCCTTGTCCAGCAGGCCGTTGATGGCCTGGGCGAGCGGGCCCGGGGCGGAGGCCGGGGGTGCGGGCGTGGCGTTGAGGACGGACTGGAGCGTGGCCGGGGTGTTGCTGCGGCGGAACGGGGAGACGCCCTCCGTCGCCGCGTACAGCACCACGCCGAGGGACCACAGGTCGCTGGCCGGACCCGGGCGCTGCCCCAGTACGCGCTCGGGGGCGATGTACTCGGGCGAGCCGACGAACCCGCCCGTGTCGGTCAGATTGGTCTCGCCCTCGATCTGGGCGATCCCGAAGTCCGTGAGGACGACCCGGTCGTAGCGGCCGAGCAGCACGTTGTCCGGTTTCACATCACGGTGCAGGATCCCCGCCGCGTGCGCGGCCTCCAGCGCGCCGAGCACCTCCAGGCCGATCCGGGCGGCCTCGCGCGCGGACAGGGTGCCCTCCTGGAGCGCGTCGCCCAGCGAGCGGCCCCGCACCAGCTCCATCACGATCCAGGGCTGGTCCTCCACGACCGCGACATCGTGCACGTCGACGACGGCCGGGTGGTCGAGCCGGGCCGCCGCCCGGGCTTCGCGGCGCATTCGCTCGAAGGCGTTGGCGCGTTCGCGTTCGGGAAGATGCTCCGGGACACGGGGTTCCTTGACGGCGACCTCCCGGTCCACCGTCTCGTCCTTGGCCCGCCACACCGTGCCCATGCCACCGTGCCCGAGCTTGGCCAGCAGCCGGTAACGCCCGGCGATGAGCCGCCCGGCGCCGGGGTCTTCCGGCGCCGGGGCCGGCTGGGAGGGCACGACCTGAGTGGGAGACGCGGCCGGCGTGGCGTAGGGATTGCCCGGTACCGGCGCCTGCTGGTTCGGCGGTTGCAGGACAAAACTCGTCGGCTCGTCGGCTCCGGATCGGGCTCCCCCGTTGCTGCTCATGGGTTCATCCATATCGCGCCAACCGCCCGCGGATCCACAAAGGACGCGAGCCGGTCACAGACCCGTGACTTCACAAGGGGACTGTTCTCCCCCTTTATGGCGCTTCGGGTGATCGGGGACCGGGTGGTGGTGGTCAGGGGGCCGGCGCGGGCGTGCCCGGGGAGGCCGACCGGGGCGGCGGCGTCTTCGGCATCGCCGTCCCGGGCTTCGCCGTCTTCGGCGTCTTCGGCTTCGTCGTCGCGGAACTCGTCGGCGTGGGGCCGCCGTCCCCGGTGCCCTCCTCCCGCAGCAGCGCCGCCGCGGACACCCCCGCCCCCGCCACCGCGGCGACCAGCAGTGCCGCGATGAGCACGCGCCGCGCGGGCTGGCGCAGGAAGGGCTCCTCCGGCCGATCCGGACCGGGCAGGGCTGCGGGCGGCCCGGGCGGTTGTCCTCCGACGGGATCCTGCGGCGGCCTGCGCGGTACGTCCCCCGCCGCCGCGTACCCGGGCGACGAACCGGACCCGGCCGGCGGCGCCGGCGGTGTAACGCCCGTGTCGCGGAAGGCCTGGAGCATCCGCTCGGCCCGGTCCGCGTCCAGCCGCCGGTCCGGATCCCGTTCCAGCAGGCCGCGCACGACGGGCATGAGCGGCCCGGCCTGCGCGGGCGGCTGGATGTCGCCCACGACGACGGCGTGCAGGATGCCGCCCAGGGAGTCGCGGTGGAACGGTGACTCCCCGCTGAGGGCGGCGCACAACAGCGCGCCCAGCGACCACAGGTCGGACTCGGGCCCGGTCCGCACCCCGGACATCCGCTCGGGCGCGGTGTACTCGGGCGAGCCGACGAAGGCCCCGTTCTCGGTGAGCGTGGGGGCGCCCGCGACCTGGGCGATGCCGAAGTCGCTGAGGACGACCCGGTCGGTGCCGGTCTCCAGCAGCACGTTGTCCGGCTTGAGGTCACGGTGCAGCACCCCGGCCGCGTGCGCGGCGCCCAGAGCTCCGAGCAGCGCGATGCCGATGCGGGCCGCTTCGGCGGCATCGACCGGGCCCCGCTGGGCGAGCCGGTCGGCGAGCGAACCGCCCGCAATCAACTCCATGACGATGTACGGGCGTTCGCCGTCCTCCACGACATCGTGGACGACGATGATGTGCGGGTGGCTCAGCTGGGCGACGGCCCGGGCCTCACGCAGCGTGCGGTCCCGCTGCCGGCGCGCCTGCGCCGCGGAGAGCGTCTCGTCGTAGGGGAGCTCCTTGACGGCCACGCTCCGGCCGAGCAGTTGGTCGGTCGCCCGCCAGACCACGCCCATGCCGCCGTGCCCGAGTTTCTCCTCAAGCCGGTAACGGCCCGCGATGACACGCCTGTTGTGCCCCTCGGTCCCCATGCGGCCATGATGCCCCAACGGACGGAACCACTCCGGGGCGGCGCGGCGCGGGTGGCCGAAACAGACAGCCCCGCGTCAGTGGGCGGCTCGTGAGGTGCCGGCGTCGGCCTCAGCGAGGATCCCGAGTTTGACCAGGCGCAGGACTCCCTCGGGGGGGACAGGTCCCACCCAGCAGTGGTCCGGGAAGAGCAGCCCCAACGGGCAGTGGACCTTCACCGCGGTCCGAGCGGCCGGGCGCCGTCAGGAAACGGGAAACCAGGCCGAGAGACGTTGACAACTGGAGCCCCTTCCTTCCATCATCACCATTCCACTAATCGAGTAGTGGAATGGTGATGGAGGGGAGTGGTGGCCGTGGAGTACCGCATCGACAGGCGGAGCGGTGTCCCTGCCTTCCAGCAGATCGTGCAGCAGACCAAGCAGGCTCTGCGGCTGGGCGTACTGGTGCCGGGCGACCGGCTGCCCACCGCCAAGGAGGTCTCCGAGACGAGCGCGGTCAACCCGAACACCACCCTCAAGGCGTACCGCGAGCTGGAGCGCGAGGGCCTGGTCGAACCGCGACCGGGCCAGGGCACCTTCGTACGCCGCACGCTGGGCAGCCCGGAGACGGGCACCGACTCGCCGCTGTACGGGGAGCTGGTGGCGTGGATGGCGAAGGCGGCAGGGGCCGGTCTGGAGCAGGAGGACGTGGCCGCGCTGGTCGCGTCGGCGCTGGAGAAGCAGTACGCCGCCGGGACCACGGCGGTCACGGGGGCCAGGACAACGAGGAGCACAGGTGAGTGACGTCATGTACGCGGGGGGGGGCCGGCGCTTGAGGCACACGGACTGGGGATGCGCTACCGGCGGGGCTGGGCGCTGCGGGACTGCACCTTCCGGCTCCCGGCCGGCAGGATCTGCGGGCTGGTCGGCCCCAACGGGGCGGGCAAGACCACCCTGCTGAACATCGCGGCCCATGTCCTGAAGCCGACGCAGGGCTCGCTCAGTCTGTTCGGCGAGGCGCCGGGCTCGGTGGAGTCCGGTCGGCGTACGGCCTTCCTCGCGCAGGAGAAGCCGCTGTTCCGTCGCTTCACCGTGGCGGAGACCCTGCGGCTGGGGCGGGAACTGAACCCCGGCTGGGACCAGCGCGCCGCCGAGGACATCGTCCGCGCGGGCAACGTGCCCTTCGACGCGAAGATCGGCACTCTCTCCGGCGGCCAGCGCACTCGCGTCGCTGTCGCCCTCGCCTTCGGCAAGCGCCCCGACCTGCTGCTGCTCGACGAGCCGATGGCGGACCTCGACCCGGTCGTGCGCCACGAACTCATGGGCACCCTCCTCGCCGAAGCCGGCGAGCGCGGCACCACCGTGGTGATGTCGACCCACGTCCTTGCCGAGCTGGAGAACGTGTGCGACTTCCTCGTCGTCGTCTCCGGCGGCGGAGTGCGCGTCGCCGGTGACGTGGACGAGCTGATGACCATGCACACCGTGGTCACCGGGGCCAGGGAGGGTGAGAACCTGCCCGCCTTCCTCGGGTACCACACCCTCGTCGAAGCCCGGACCAGCGGACGGCAGTTCACCGCGCTCATCCGCCCGGAGGGCCCGGTCACCGGCCCCTGGGAGGTGGCCGCCCCGAGCATGGAGGGACTCCTGCTCGCCTATCTCCGCTCACCCGACGCACCCACGCTGATCACTCCCACCGCCCAGGTCCAGGGCCAGGCGTTCGACACCGGGACGGTGGCGGCATGAGCACCTCCACCAACCCCTCGATCCACGGCAGGAACGGCACGGCGAACCGGACGATGAACGCGATGACGAACGCAACCAGGAACGGACCCGGGCACGGGGCCGGGAAGGCGAGCACCCCGGAGGCCACCCGGCGCCCCCGCCTCAGCGGTATGACCTGGCTGGTCTGGCGCCAGCACCGGGCCGCGTTCTGGACCCTCCTCGCCGCCACCGTGCTCTGCGTGGCCTGGATGGTCTACCAGCGCGCCCAGATGATGGACTTCCTCCACGCCTACGGCTTTCCCGCCAAGAACCTCGACGACGCGGGAAAGCAGTTCGACCCCTACATCGGCGCGTTCACTTCCGTCACCACCGGCCTCACGGCGATACCCGTCATGCTCGGTGTCCTCCTCGGCGCCCCGCTGCTCGCAGGCGACCTGGAGAACGGCACGGCCAAGCTGATCGCCGCCCAGTCCGTGAGCCGCAACCGCTGGCTCGCCACGAAGCTGGCGCTGACCGGGCTGGTGGTGACCGTGACCACGGTCACGCTGTCGGCTGTGTTCGCCTGGTGGTGGAACCCCGTCAAGCTCCATTACCTGGACATCGACTGGACCTCCCGGGAGTTCTTCAACACCACGGGCCCGGCGCCCGTCGCCCTCGCCCTCCTCTCCGTGTTCGGCGGGGTGCTGATCGGCGTGATCCTGCGCCGCACGCTGGCGGCCATGGTCGTGACCCTCGGATTCACCGTCGCCCTCCAGGCCGTCTGGGGCTACTTCAAGCTGTCGCTCGGCGACATCCTCACAGCCACCAGCAAGCCGGTCAGTCCCGGCACCACGATCACCTTCCCGTCGGTGCCCCGCACCGCGCACGTGGTCGACACCTCGTATGTCAGCGGCAGCGGGAAGCCCTTCGACTTGACCACGTGTACGGACACGCTGTCGGAGCAGGCGACCACGTCGTGCATGAAGAAGGCGGACATCGTCGGCGCGTCGATCGACTACATCCCCATCTCGCAGATGAGCAGTATGCAGTGGTTCGGCGCGTCGGTCCTGTTCGCCCTGACCGCCGGCATCGTGGTCTTCCTCTTCGTCTGGGGTCGCAAGCGGCTCGTCTGAGGAGCCGGACATGCCCCGACGGGGGCACTCGCTCTCCACCATCCCACCGAAGGAGGCGAGCGGTTGAGGCTTCGACGCCCCCGCTCACCTCCGCGGCCCTCACTGCGGCCCCGACACCCGGTGACGACCCCGCCGAACAGGCCGCCAACGTGCAATCCACACGGCGACACCGGGCTCCCACCTGCCGCACCATGCCGCTGGTGCCGAACAGTCCCATGGAGGAAATATGCGCACCCGTACCCGCACCCGTACAGCCATCACAGCCATCCTGCTCGCCCTCGCCGCTACGACAGCCGCCTGCGGCAGCAGCGGCGACAAGCCCGACCTCGCCGCCTGCAAGGCCGCCATGGAGAAGCAGTACAACGACGGCAGGAAGAGCGAACAAGGCAAGCGCCCGGACGTATGCGAGGGCGTCGACACCAAGACCATGGACCAGTACACCCAGGAAATCTTCGACGACCAGACGACCAGGTAAGTCGAGGACCTGGAGACATCGGCGCCGGCTTGAGACGGATCCGCCGGAGTCTTCAGCGCCTGCGACGGGGCTGAGGCCCGCAGCCGACCGGCAGATTCCGACTCGCCACCACACCATCAGGCGACAGCAGATCCACTCTGGAACTCACGAACCGCCCCCTCAGAAGTGCCCCTGCTTCAGGCGGTCTTCTCCTGCCAGCCCTGGAGCAGCGAGGTGAACTGCTTGCGCGCGGTCGCCCAGTCCGCGGCCGGAGCCGATATGTAGAGCGCGTACTCGGTGCCGTCGCGGGCGATGTACGTCTCCTCGACGGCCCGGCGCGGACCGGGGAACTTGATGTCCTTGGGCTGGGCGGTCCAGGTGTACTCCCACCGGGCGCCCTCCCGGTCACGGTAGACGTTGCGCTCCAGCGTGACCCGCTTGTAGTCGACCAGCCCCTGAAGCTGCTGCTCCAGGTCGAGCTGGTGCGCGTAGGGGTCGGCGAAGTCCGGTGACGTGTCGATGGCGATGCGGACGAAGTGCCGGCCGCCGTCCGGCGAGTAGTCGATCTGCCTGAGCTCGCCCTGCGGTCCGAAGGGCTTGCGCTTCCAGCCCTTGGGCAGGTAAAGGCTGAACCCCGCGGGGTCGTTGTAGCGGGTCCAGCTGACC
This sequence comes from Streptomyces sp. SID5643, assembly GCF_009872555.1. Lineage (NCBI taxonomy): Bacteria > Bacillati > Actinomycetota > Actinomycetes > Kitasatosporales > Streptomycetaceae > Streptomyces > Streptomyces sp. SID5643. The sequence goes on along the minus strand of NZ_WWIC01000314.1, from coordinate 5,091 downwards.
GGAACCGAACTGCCGGGCCGTTTTGTGGGGTTCTGGTCCTCGGTGCCGACGCTCTGTGACGGGCGGCTCCCGTTCCACTGCTGGAGCACCACGGCCGTGCCTCCACCGATGATGGCCGCGAGCGCGACGACCAGGGCGACGGTGCGCAGCCGGTGGCGCCTGCCCGAACCGGCCGGCTGCGGGCCGGCCGTCGGGCCCCCGACGGCCGGGTCGGCGTGGCCCCCGGAACCGGTCGGGCCGGTGTGACCGGTCGGGCCGTTGTGACCGGTCGGGCCGTAGGGCGTGGTGCCGGCCGTGGACGTCCCGGCGGCCGGGGTGCCGGCCAGGGGCGGGAGCGGTGTCCCGGTGTGCGAGCCCGAACCGGTGCTGAAGCCGGTGCCCCCGGTGGCCATGTGTCCGGTGCCGGCGTGTCCGGTGCCGGGGGCACCCGTGGTCGCCGTGGTGGCCGCCCTCGCGTCCGGGCCGCTGTGGGCGTCCCGGTACGGCGTCGTCCCTCCGTACGGCGACGGCCCCCCGTACTGCGTGGGCACATACGCCTGCGCCCCGTCCGGCCGCCGCCCCTCCGCCGCCTCGGCGAGCATGTGCTCGGCCTCGGACGCGTCGGGCCGGGTGCCCGGGTCCTTGCGCAGCAGGGCGGTGACGACCGGCGCGAGCGGACCGGCGTGCCGGAGTTCGGCGGCCTCCTCCTCGACCACGGCCTGCATGGTGGAAAGGGGTGTGGTGCGGCGGAACGGTGACCGGCCCTCCACCGCCGTGTAGAGCGTCGCGCCGAGCGCCCACAGGTCGGAGGACGGGCCCGGGTCGTGGCCGCGCACCCGCTCGGGCGCCAGGTAGTCGACGGAGCCGACGACCTCTCCGGTGCGCGTGATGGTCGTGTCGCCCTCGATCTGCGCGATGCCGAAGTCCGTGAGCAGCACGCGTCCGTCCCGGGCGAGGAGGACGTTGCCCGGCTTGATGTCGCGGTGCAGGACCCCGGCGGTGTGCGCGGCGCGCAGGGCCCGCAGCACCCAGAGGCCGATGCGGGCGGCCTCGCGCGGCTCGACGCGCCCCTCCTCCTTGACCGCGTCGGCCAGGGAGCGGCCCTCGACCAGCTCCATCACGATCCACGGGCGGCCGTCGTGCTCCAGTACGTCGTGCACCGTGACGACCGCGGAGTGGTTGATCCGGGCGGCGGCCCTGGCCTCCGCCCGGGTCCGGGCCAGCAGGATCGCCTGCTCGCTCTCGGAGACGTAGAGGGCGGCCGTCAGTTCCTTGATGGCGACCGACCGGTGCAGCACCTCGTCATGTGCGCGCCAGACCCGGCCCATGCCGCCACTGCCGATGGATTCGGCCAGCCGGTAGCGGCCTGCGACGAGCAGGCCCTGCATCTGATTCACGTTGCCCCGCAATGGTCTTGACAGGGTCAGCGTAAGGACCCGTCCTCACGCTGGGAACAAGCGGGGTACCACGGTGACCGCACTGTAACGGTTGTCGACTCCCGGGACGGGAGGCAACCAGAGGGTGAACCGCGGCGTACACGCGGCGCGCCGGTCGCTCACCCCGTGACCTTGTACGTGGCAGCCGCCTGCTCGTACAGCCGTGTCACCTCGTCCCGTTCGGACTCCGGGCCGCGGACCTGGACCACGTGGTAGCGCCCGTCGACCAGCATCGCGAGGTTGCGGACGTACAGTTCACCCCCGTCGCCCCCGGTCCAGGTGAACTGGCCCTCGGCCATGGTCCGTCCGCCCACCTCGATCGTCTTCAGCCCGGTGGAGGTGGCCCAGCTGGAGTCGCGGTACGGCTGCAGCTCACGCTCCCGCTCCCGCTGGTAGGCCATGGGGTCGTCACCGTACTGCGACGCGCTGTCCCGGCCCGCCACGACGATGAGCTCGAAGTCGCCCTTGGAGTAGACGACCTGGCCGCTGCCGCTCCGCGGGGTGCGGTCGAAGCCCTTGGCGACGGCGACCTGGAAGCCCGCCGAGTCCTTGCGCAGGGTGAAGCCGTCGGCGACGTCCGGGCCGGTGGTCTGCGTCTCGGTGGTGCCGGCCGACGACTTGGGGCTCTTCTCCGGCCCGGGAGAGGTCTGGTCGGGCCGGGGCTCGCTGCTGGCGTCCGGCTCGGGCGCCCGGCTGACCTCACCGGCGGCACCGGTGCGGTCGGTGCCGTCCGAGCCGTCGGTCCCCGACTTGGGCATGAAGAGCATGGCGTAGGCGATCGCCGCAGCCATCGCGAGCAGGACCAGCACCAGCAGGGTGCGGCCGAGGCGGTGCGGCGAACCGGACTCCTTCCGGGCCCGTTTGTGCCGCCCGTGATGGGCGGGCAGCCCGGCCTTCCGCCTGCGCACGAGCTCGCCCCGGCGCCGTACGACGGGCAGTCGGCGGGCGTCCACGGGCGGTGCCGGGACGACGTGCACCCCGGCCTCCGGCTCGGGCGCCGAGCGCACCAGCGAACGCAGCCAGCCGCGTACTTCCTCGAAGTCCAGGCGCTCGGTGGGGTCCTGCCGCAGCAGCGACTCCACGACCGGCCGCAGCGGCCCGCACTCCTCGGCGTACGCGGGCGGTTCCGCGCACACCATCTGCACCAGCTCGGCCGTGGACTCCTCCGGGTAGGGCGCGTGCCCCTGCACGGCCCTGAAGAGCAGGGCGCCGAGTGCCCAGAGGTCGGTCGCGGGACCGATCGGCGCGGCCAGCTGCCAGTTCTCGTGCACAGGGCCGGCCTGCTCCGGTGCCCAGCGTTCCGTGACGGGCCCGACCACGGCCATCCGCGCCTGCCGCGCCCGCTCGGCGGCCAGCGCCGTGGCCGGACCGCGCCGGGGAGCGGGGGTGTCGGCGACCAGGTCGTCCCAGCGGGTGGGCTCGCCGTGGGCCGCGGTGTCGGGGGCCGGGGGGAGCACCGCCTGCTCCCGGCCCTGCGGCACGGGCGCCCCGCCGGTGGTGCCGCGCGGGGTGGCGCCGTGCCATGCCGTGGTCCGTGGATTTCCGCCCACGCCGTAGGGGTCCGCGATCCGCCCGGGCGGTACGGCGCCGGGGGCGGTGCCCTGCCCGGGGATGTACGGGGACTGCGCCGACCCGTTGCCGTAGGGCGCGGCCCCGCCGTCCGGTGCGGGGCGGGCTCCGGGCAGGGCCGCCCGCCCGCCCTGCTGCGCCTCCTGCACCCGTGCGGCGGCCCGGGCACCGGCCCGGTAGGCCGCGATCGCCCCGGCACGCGCCGCCCGGGGGTCCCCGCTCTCCTCCACCGCTCCGCGCGCCGGTACGACCGGGCCGCCCCCCGTGGTCTCGCCTCCTGCCGAGGGCAGTCCCCTGGCCTCCCGGGCCTCGATGGCGGCGCGCCGCGCGGCCTCGGGGTCGCCGGCACCACCGGCCGGCCCGGGTCCCCCCGGACCGCCCGCGCCGTTGAGCGGCCCTGCGCCGCCCTCGTGCCCCGGCCGGCGCCCGGAGTCCTCGAAGGGCGGTTCCGGAACCGGGTCGTACCCGCACAGGGCCTCTTCGGCCGCGCCCACCGCCAGCCCGGTCAGCATCACCCGGCCGTCGTCGCAGACGAGCACCGTCCGCGCGGTGATGTTCCGGTGCACCCAGCCGTGCGCGTGCAGCACGCGAAGGGCCATCAGGACGTCGGAGGCCACCTCGGCCGCACGGTAGGGCGTCAGCGGCTTCTCGGCCAGCAGCGCCGCCAGCGGGCGTGCGGCCACCAACTCGCTGACGATCCACAGCGAACCGCCCTCGGCGAACACGTCGAAGACCTGGTCGAGCCGGGGGTGGTCGGGGATCGCCGCCGCGGCCTGCGCGGCCTCGACCGCGCGCCGCACCACCGGATCCGCGGGCCGCCGGGCGCCCGCGCGGGCGCCGGAACGCCGCGCACCACCGTCACGTGCCGTGAAACCGTCGGGCAGCCCCTCCGCGTCGAGGACCTCGGCCTCGACCACCTCGGGCAACGGCACCTGACGGACCAGGACTTCCTGCCCGCTGTAGGTGTCGAAGGCCCGGGTCTCGGTGAGTTCGTACTCGTCGGACGGCGGCAGCGGCAGGCGGTAGCGGTCGGCGAGCACCCGGCCCGCGTAGTCGTCCACGTTGCCTCCCCCGGCAGCCCGTTCGGTCACATCCGTTCGCCCCGCGGTCCGCTTCGGCTGCGCACGGTCCGCAAACATTTACGATACGTGCCGCAGGCAACCCGCAATGCGGGGATGCCAGATCTCACTCCCCAAACCCGGGGCGCCTCATGCTCAGGACTTGGGTTCGAAGGTCGTCGTCAGCGTCCGCCAGGTCTCCTTGCGCGACGCGTCGTCCCAGCCGGCCGCCTTCGCCGTGTACATCAGCGCGTACCCCTGCCGGTCGTCGACCACGAAACCCCGGTCGATCGTCCGGTACTTGGTGCCGCCGTCCGTGTAGGTGAACTCCCAGTCGGCCGTGTTCCAGCCGCGGTAGTCCACCTTCTCTATGCGGATCTTCTGATACTGCGCGCGCACCATGAAGCGTTCCTGGTTCTTCCAGTCCGCCACCGGGTCGCCCTTGGGCGTGGACGTCCAGGCGATGAGCAGCTTCTGTCCGTCGGGGCCGGTGAAGCGGTCGCCCGCCGCGCCCGTGGACCGGTACTTCCACCCCTTCGGCAGACCGATCGAGTACCCCTGGTCGCCCTGGTGAGTCGACTCCGCCGCGGTGCCCTTCCCGCCGCCGGTGCCGCCCTCGTCCGCGGAACCGTTCGCCCCGCCGCCCGGCTTGCTGTCCGAGGCGGACCCGGACGGGGCGGGCTGGGTCTCCCCGCTGTCCGTGCGCGTGCCATCGGCTTTGTCGCCCTTGGTGTCGCCGCTGCTCGACGCCGTCGCGACGGTCTTCCCGCCGCCCTCGCCGGACGCACCCTTCCCGTCCTCGCCGTCACCGCTGAGCGCGATCGCGAGCACGGTGCCGATCACGGCGAGCACCACGACCACCGCGATGATCATCAGGGTCCGCCGCGGCACCACGTCGGTGAGCGGCGCCCGGGGCACGGGCCGCGGCGGCAGGTCGGGCGGCGGCATGACGGGCCAGCCCGAACTCCGTCCCCCGGACGCCGTCTTCGCCTCCGGCCCACTCCGCTCACCGGCACCGGCGCCTGTGCCGGCGGCCGCCGAGCCCGACC
>NZ_WWIC01000313.1:0-232 GCF_009872555.1 Streptomyces sp. SID5643 | reverse complement strand
TCGAGAACTTCATGGAGTGCTACCACTGCGCGACCATCCACCCGGAGCTGACCGAGGTGCTGCCGGAGTTCGCCGACGGGTACGCCGCACAGTTCTACGTGGGGCACGGCGCCGAATTCGGCGCGGACGTCCAAGGCTTCACCGTGGACGGCTCGGAGGGCCTCGACCGCATTCCGGGCGTCACCGAGGACCAGGACCGCCGCTACTACGCGATCACCGTCCGCCCGCAGGT
>NZ_WWIC01000312.1:0-210 GCF_009872555.1 Streptomyces sp. SID5643 | reverse complement strand
TCGAACGAGCCCTCGAGCTTGCTAAGCGCTATGGGCATCCCGTCATCGTCCATGTCATGACGACCAAGGGCAAGGGATTTGCTGCTGCTGAGGCTAATGAGGAGGATCATTTTCACGCTGTCGGAAGGATTGACCCAGTCACTGGTGCATCTCTTAAGGCTTCCGGTGGTGCTTCGTGGACCCAGGCTTTTGCTGGCGCCATGGTTGAGT
>NZ_WWIC01000311.1:0-367 GCF_009872555.1 Streptomyces sp. SID5643 | reverse complement strand
CATGACGCGGGGGAGTTCGACGCGGGGTTCTTCGGTATTTCGCCGCGTGAGGCGTTGGCGATGGATCCGCAGCAGCGGTTGTTGCTGGAGACGTCGTGGGAGGCGCTGGAGCGGGCGGGCATCGACCCGCACTCGCTGCGCGGCACGCGGACCGGCGTCTACATGGGTGCCTGGAACGGCGGGTACGCCGAAGGGATTCCCCAGCCCTCTGCGGAACTGGAGGCCCAGCTGCTCACCGGCGGCGTAGTGAGCTTCACCTCTGGCCGCGTTTCCTACCTCCTGGGTCTTGAGGGGCCGGCGGTGACGGTGGACACGGCGTGTTCGTCGTCGTTGGTGGCGTTGCATCTGGCGGTGCGGGCGCTGCGCA
>NZ_WWIC01000310.1:0-518 GCF_009872555.1 Streptomyces sp. SID5643 | reverse complement strand
GCCGCTGCCGGTGCAGTACGCGGACTACGCGCTGTGGCAGCGCGAGCTGCTCGGGGACGAGTCGGATCCGGAGAGTCTGCTCTCAGCGCAGGTGGAGTACTGGCGCACGGCCCTGGACGGGGTTCCGGAGGTGCTGGAGCTGCCGTTCGACCGCCCGCGTCCGGCGGTGGCCTCCCACGGGGGCGGGAGCGTGCCGCTGAGCGTTCCGGCCCGGGTGCACGCCCGGCTGGCGGCGGTGGCGCGGGCCGAGGGCGTGACGATGTTCATGGCCCTGCAGGCAGCCCTGGCGGTGCTGCTGTCCCGCCTGGGCGCGGGCACGGACATCGCGATCGGCTCCGGGAACGCGGGGCGAACGGACGAAGCGCTGGACGACCTGGTCGGCTTCTTCGTGAACACGCTGGTGGTGCGCACCGACCTGTCGGGTGACCCGACGTTCCGCGAGGTCCTCGTGCAGGTACGGGAGACGACCCTGTCGGCGTTCCAGCACCAGGAAGTGCCGTTCGAGAAGCTGGTGGAGG
>NZ_WWIC01000309.1:0-505 GCF_009872555.1 Streptomyces sp. SID5643 | reverse complement strand
CCTCCACCAGCTTCTCGAACGGCACTTCCTGGTGGGCGAGCGCCGACAGGCTCGTCTCGCGCGCCCGGCCCAGCAGTTCCCGGAACGTCGGATCGCCCGACAGGTCCGTGCGCATCACGAGCGTGTTGACGAAGAAGCCGACCAGGTCGCCCAGGTCGGCATCCGTTCGTCCGGCCACGGCCGTGCCGATCGGGATGTCGGTGCCCGCGCCCGAGCGGGACAACACCATGGCAAGGGCGGCCTGGAGGACCATGAATGTGGTCGCGCCCTCGGAGCGCGCCACCCGTGCCGCCTGGGCGTGTACTGCGGCCGGAACGGCGAACGGGACGCTGTGGCCTTGGTGGGAGGGGACCGCCGGGCGCTGGTGGTCGAAGGGGAGTTCCAGTTCCTCCGGCGCGTCCGCCAGGGCGTCGCGCCAGTAGCCGACCTGCCGGGAGATCACGCTCTGAGGGTTGTCCTCGTCGCCGAGCAGCTCGCGCTGCCACAGCGCGTAGTCCGCGTACTG
>NZ_WWIC01000308.1:0-43070 GCF_009872555.1 Streptomyces sp. SID5643 | reverse complement strand
CCCCGCCCCGTACCAGGCGCCGGCGAGGGGCCCTGACCGGACGCGGGGACCGGGCGGGGGGTGCGCGCGGCGTTCGGAGGCGTCGTGGGGGCACGACCCGGCGAGAGGGCCGGGCCCTGCCCGGCGCCCGGCGGGGCGGCCGCGCCGGAGGTACCGCCACCGGGGGCCACCGGCCGTCCGGGCTTCGGTCCCCGGACCCATGACTGCGGGTTCGACGGCGTCGCCTCAGGAGTGCTCATGTGCGGTCGGCCCTCCCTCTCCGCTCGCGCTTCGGCTGTGCAGGATCATCTGATGTCCACGGGTTTGAACTGAATTGCTCCCGGGCCCGTTTCGATCTCCCGAGCCCGTCGACAGCACAACGGGCCGTCCAGCCGTCGCGGTTCAAGGCAAGAGGAAGAAGGCGGGCCCACATGAGCGCGGGCACGGGAGAGAGCGGGGAGGGCGGGACCTCCACCGCCGTCCGGAACACCATCGCCGCCGGCACCGGCTGCGGCTGTCTGCTGTCGCCGCTCGCGCTGCTCGGCACCCTGGTCGTGATCATCATCATCGGCGGATTCGGGGTCCTGCTGGCGCCGCTCATCGCGCTGATCCTGCTGTTCTCGGGCGGCGGTGGAGACGGTTCCGCCGGTGCGGACGACGCGGACGAGGTGATCGCCGTCTTCAACGGCGACGGCGGCGGCGAGCTGGACACCTCGACGGTGCCGGAGCACCTCGTGGAGCCGATCGAGGCGGCCGGTGACCTGTGCGGGGCGATCGGCCCGGTCGTCATCGCCTCGCAGATCGAGCGGGAGTCCGGCTTCAACGAGGAACTGGTCGGCGAGAACGGCGAGGAGGGCATCTCCCAACTGCCTCCCGAAATCTTCGAGAAGTACGGCGAGGACGACGACGACAACGACGAGACCTCGGCGTTCGACGCGGAGGACTCGATCATGGCGCAGGGCCGTCATCTGTGCGATCTGGCCGGTGAGGCCCAGCGGATGATCGACGCGAACGAGGCCACCGGCAGCGTCCTGGACCTCGCGCTGGCCGGCTACCACGTGGGGATGGACGCCGTGCGCGCGGCCAGGGGGGTGCCGCAGACGAACGAGGCACAGGGCTACGTCCTCGCCGTCCGGGCCCAGTTCGCCAAGTACGCGGGTGTGGCCGCCCCGCCCCCCGGTGCCACCCCCGGTGTCACGCCGGGGGCGGACCCGGACCCCACGGCTTCCCCGTCCGCGTCCGGCGCGTCCGGCGCTTCCGGCGCTTCCGGCACTTGAGCATCAGGAGGACTCGCAGCCATGACCCACTTCGCGGTGCGCATCCCGGGTGAGGGACTCGCCGAGATCAACGGCGAGCCCCTGGTCGTCGAAGAGGGCGGGTCCGTGCACGAGGCAGTGCTGGACCGCCTGCAACGCCACGCGCAGGAGCGCGCCGCCGCGGTCGAGGCCACGGTGAACGACGGCCCTTCCGGAGCAGCCTTCGTGCTTCAGGTGGCCCCGGACGGCTCCAGCCGCATCCTCGACCCGGCGGAGCGGACGGGGACGACGGGCCGCGCCCCGGAACTGCCGCAGTCGGTTCCCGCTCCGGAACTGCCGCAGTCGGTTCCCGCTCCGGAACTGCCGCAGTCGGTTCCCGCTCCCGAGCCGCCGCAGAGGGCTCCCGCCCCGGAACTGCCGCCGTCGGCTCCCGCTCCCGCTCCCGCCCCCGCTCCTGTCTCTGCCGTCGCCGCGGCGGTTGCGCGGGCCCGGGCCGCGGCGACTGCCCCTCCCGCTCCCGCCCCTCCCGCTCCCGCCCCTCCCACCCCCGCGCCGCCTCCGCAGCCGTCCCGGCCCCTTGCGCCGGAACTCGCGGACCTGGTGGCGCACATCAACGCTCTGACGGCCGCGGGCCGGATCGAGGAGGCGTCCGCCGAGGTGACCGCCCTGCGCGAGGCACTGACGCGGTCGGCGGGCACGGAGCACCCGGACGCGCTGGAGGCACGGGCCATGGAGGCGTACCTGGCGCACCTGCGCGGGGACCACAGGGAGGCGACCGTGCTGGCCCTCTCGGTGGCCCGCATCCTGTGCGGTGCCGGTGACCCAGGGGCCCCGGCGGCGATCGCCCGGGCGGCGGCCGCCTGGCAGCGGCTTGAGGACGGCAGGGCGGCGGTCATCCACGGCAGCGAACTGCTGCACATGTGGAACCGGTTGCGCGGCGTCGGCCGCCTCACGCCGGACGACGAACGACTGGCCCGGCGGGTGCGCGCCCAGGTGGAGGCGCTGTCGGCCTGCGTGTGACCGGACGGGCGATGTACGAGCCGTGGACCGGGCGTCAAACGAGCGTGGAACGCCCCTGACCACACTCCGTTGCACCTCAGGCCCCGGTTCCAGCCGCCACGGCTGGACGGGCCGCCCCAAGGAGCAGGAGCAGGAGCACATCATGAACGTGACGGTGATCGGGTCCGCGAGCGCCGTGTCGCCCGAGGAACGGGCGCTGAGGGACCTCTACCTGGAGCACGGCCCGGCCCTCTACGCGTACGTGCTGCGCCTGCTGGGCGGGGACACCCACCGCACGGAGGACATCCTCCAGGAGACGCTGCTGCGCTGCTGGAACAAGCAGACGCTCGCCGACGGCGAGGGCATGGCCGTACGCCCCTGGATGTTCCGCATCGCCCGCAACCTCGTGATCGACACACACCGGACGAAAGCGGCCCGCCCGCAGGAGATAGGCGGCGCCGACTGGCTGACCGAACTGGGCAGCGACGCCGACGACATCGAACGCATGCTGTCGTCCATCGTCCTGCACGACGCCCTCCAGGCCCTGACGCCGGCACACCGGGAGGCCCTGGAGGCCACGTTCTTCGCCGACCGCACCACGCACCAGGCGGCCACCGCGCTGGGCGTCCCCCAGGGCACGGTGAAGTCCCGCGTCTACTACGCCCTGCGCAGCCTGAGAGCGGCCCTGGAGGAACGCGGCATGCACTGACCTCCCGGCCGCGCGCCCGCTCGCCGGGGTCCAGGCCCACGGCCCTACGGGAGGCCGAACAGCCCCGGGTCCGACGCCAGCTTCCTGAAGACCTCGGCGGGATCGGCGACCAGCTTGCGCTTGTGAAGGTCCAGGATCCCGCCGACCGCCGTGATCTCCGCGGCCACCGAGCCGTCCGCCTTCACCACGCTCTGCTCGATCCGGAACGTCTTGCCGCCGTCCCACGCGAAGGCGCAGGTCACCTCGACCTCATCGCCCGCGAGCAGTTCGCGTTTGTAGCGGATGGTCGTCTCCAGGGCGACGGGGCCCACGCCGCTGCCGATGAGGGCGGACTGGCTGATCCCGGCGGCCTTGAGCAGCGACCAGCGGGCGTGCTCCGCGTAGTTCAGGTAGACCGCCTGGTTGAGGTGCCCTTGGACGTCGGTCTCGTAGCCACGGACGGTCACCGGGACGGAAAACGGCTCGCTCACGGCTTCCCCTTCGGGTTCTCGTGCACTGCACAACGATCCACCGATCTTGGCATGGCCATCACGCCCGGCGCGGTGAAGCCAGCAGATACCGCTTACCGGTGCGCGGCTCACGGTGCTCGCTCACCTGCCAGCCTGCCCCTTCGAGGGCGGCCGCGCAGGCCCGCAGCGCCTCGCTGTCCGGCTCGTGCACGGCGACGGCCTCCGGCTGCGGGGTCTCCCGCACGCGGTAGCCCCCGCCCTCCCGCCCCGCCGGAGCGTGCCCGGCCGCCTCCAGGGCCAGCGCGGCGGCCCGCACCAGATGCGTACGCTCCCAGCCGCAGGGCCGGTCGGTGTCCCCGCCCGGGTTGGTCATCCGGCGCAGCTCCAGCAGCCCCTGCCAGGCGCTGTGCACCTCACGGCGCCGGGCCGGCCCGGCATCCGGAGCGGCTTCCTCGCCCCCGACGCGTGCGGCGAACACGCCCGTCGACGCGGGGGCCTGCCCGGGCCCGGCGGACTCGGGCACCGGCGTGATGCCCTGCCGCACCCGGTGCCCCTCGGGCGTCAGGAAGTGGTCGTGCGGCGGCCGGGGGTGCCGGAAGGCCAGCCCCCGCTTCACCAGCGCCGTCAGCTGCGACTCCGTGCCCCGGAGCCGCCCGGTCACCGGGTCGGCCGCGTCGATGACCCGCCGCTGTGCGGCGGTCGGCGGTCGGGTCACGGCGGCTCCTCTCCGGCTTCCGGCAGCTCCCCCCGGGGCGCACGCCCCACCTGCTCGAAGGCTACGACCCGCCACTGACATTCCGGGCCGGGACGAACCCCCGCCGCGCACCGCGGTTCGCCGCGCGCCGGGGCTCGGGCCGCCACGTGGCGACCAGTGCCGCGGCCAGCAGCAGTTCGGCCACGTCGCCGCCGTAGTACATGATCTCCGCGCCGCCCTGCACCTGGTCGACCGGTGCGTTGATGTGGACCCGGAAGCCGGCATAGATCAACTGGGAGATCACGGCGTGTGCCGCGATCGCGACGCCGAGGTAGACCAGCCGGGCCCTGACACCGGGCCGCGCGGGGGCCGGGTCGGGGCCGGCGACGGCGTACGCGAACAGGCATCCGGAGAGCAGGAAGTGCGCGTGCAGCAGCCAGTGCGCGGCCGGGACGGCCGAGGCCGCGTTGTACAGGGGCGTGAAGTACAGCAGCACGAGGCTGCCCGTGGAGAGGACCAGCGCGACCGCCGGGTGGGCGATCACGCGGGCGGGCCGGCTGTGGAGCACGGCGGTCAGCCATCGGCCCCGGGACGCGGGAAGGGTGCGCAGCAGGAGCGTGACGGGGGCGGCCAGGACCAGTGCGAGCGGCGCGTACATGCCGATGAGGAGGTGCTGGACCATGTGCCCCCGGAAGTCCCCGTGGGCCAAGGGGGCCACGGGCGGCAGCAGCGCGACACCGAGCAGGACGGTCCCGCCCAGGAAGAAGCCGGTCCGCCACCGGCTCCAGCCGAGGGCCGGATTGCGGCGGCGCGCCCGGCGGACGAGCAGCAGGTAGGCACCGGCGGCGGCGAGCAGCACGAGTGCGGGCGGCAGCCAGACCAGGGCGCCGCCGGTCGCGTCCTGCCCGTGCTCGGGCAGGTGGTGGTGGTCCATCAGCCCTGCCGGCCCGAACGGCGGTCGGCGGGCGCACCGGGGTCGAGGAACCTGCCGCCGCGCTGGAGCAGGTGGCCGCCGGCGACCAGCAGGGCGCCCAGGACGAGGAAGCCGATGTCCCACCAGAGCTGGCCCTCCCCGGCGTGGACGTGGTGGATGCCGAGGACGTGGTGGTCCAGGACGCCCTCCACGAGGTTGAACAGGCCCCAGCCGACGAGCATCCAGCCCCACAGCACCCGGGAGGTCCACACCCGCAGCCGGTCGTGGGTGACCCGCGCGTACAGCACGGCCAGCCCGAGCAGGACCGCGAGCCAGCACACGGTGTGGAAGACGCCGTCCCACAGGGTGTTCATCTCCAGGCCGGAGACGGTGTGGGGGTCGTAGTACTGCACCCCGATGCGGTCCTGGTTGGTGCTGGAGAGCATGTGGTGCCACTGCAACAGCTGGTGCAGCAGGATGCCGTCGGCGAACCCGCCCATCCCCACCCCGAGCACGATGCCCGGCAACCGGAGGTCCGCCGGCCGTGCGGTGTCGGCCCGGGCTTCACCCTGCGTGGTGGCCATCACTCGTCTCCGCTCTCGCCTGGGGGTAGAGGACCGAGGACGACGTTCCCCCCTTCGCGGCGCTCACGCCCTGCGCTCGGCCTCCATCCGGCTCAAAGACCCTTTCCGGCCGTCCCGCACGCTCCGGGAACGGCTCGGCGGCTACTGGCGGTACCCGCCGAGGAACCGTCCGATCCGGCCGATCGCCGCCTCCAGGTCGTCCGCCTGCGGCAGGGTCAGGATGCGGAAGTGATCCGGCGCCGGCCAGTTGAAGCCCGTGCCCTGGACGACCTGGATCTTCTCCCGCAGCAGCAGGTCCAGGACGAACCTCTCGTCGTCGTGGATCTTGTGCACCTTCGGGTCCAGACGGGGGAACGCGTACAGCGCGCCCTTGGGCTTCACGCACGTCACGCCGGGGATCTCGTTCAGCTTCTCCCAGGCCACGTTCCGCTGTTCCAGCAGCCGTCCGCCCGGGGTGGTCAGCTCGCGGATGGACTGCCGGCCGCCGAGCGCGGCCTGGATGGCGTACTGGGCGGGCGCGTTGGCGCACAGCCGCATGGAGGCCAGCATGGTGAGGCCCTCCAGGTAGTCCTTGGCGTGCTGCCGTGGTCCCGTGACCACGAGCCAGCCGGAGCGGAAACCCGCCACGCGGTAGGTCTTGGACAGGCCGCAGAAGGTGAGGACCACCAGGTCGGGGGCGAGGGCGGCGGCCGAGTGGTGCACGGCGTCGTCGTAGAGGATCTGGTCGTAGATCTCGTCGGCGAAGACCATCAGCCCGTGCCGCCGGGCCAGGTCCAGGATGCCCTCGACGATCTCCTTGGGGTAGACCGCGCCGGTGGGGTTGTTCGGGTTGATGATCACGACCGCCTTCGTCCGGTCGGTGATCTTCGAGGCCATGTCGTCGAGGTCGGGGTACCAGTCGGCCTGCTCGTCGCACAGGTAGTGGACCGCCTTGCCGCCCGCGAGGGTCGTCACCGCCGTCCAGAGGGGGAAGTCCGGGGCGGGGATCAGGATCTCGTCGCCGTCCTCGATGAGCGCCTGGACGGCCATCGACACCAGTTCCGAGACGCCGTTGCCGAGGAAGACGTCGTCGACACCGACCTCCAGGCCCAGGTTCTGGTAGCGCTGGGCGACCGCGCGGCGGGCCGAGAGGATGCCGCGCGAGTCGGTGTAGCCGTGGGCCTGCGGCAGCATCCGGATCATGTCCTGGAGGATCTCCTCGGGAGCCTCGAACCCGAAGAGCGCCGGATTGCCGGTGTTCAGGCGCAGCACGCTGTGGCCCGACTCCTCCAGTGCGTCGGCGTGCTCGATGACCGGGCCGCGGATCTCGTAACAGACCTCGCTGAGCTTGCTCGACTGCCGGAACTCCATGCGCGCCTCTCCTCTGCCGAACCGTGTGCTTGGTTTTACCAAGTGCGCGCTTGGAAAGTCCAACAACTTGTCTAGACTGCGTCGCATGCCACCTCGCCGAAGCTACGACCAGTACTGCTCCGCCGCCCGTGCGCTCGATGTCGTCGGCGACCGCTGGACCCTGCTGATCGTCCGCGAGCTCCTCGCCGGTCCCCGCCGCTACACCGACCTGCACGCGGACCTGCCCGGGGTCAGCACCGACGTACTCGCCTCGCGGCTTAAGGACATGGAGCGCGACGGCCTGTCGACCCGGCGCCGGCTGCCGCCGCCCGGTGCGGCCTCCGTGTACGAACTCACCCCGCACGGGCGGAAGTTGCTGCCCGTGCTCCAGGCGCTGGGGGAGTGGGGGCGGTCCGCGCTCGGGGAGCGCCGGCCGACGGACGCGGTCCGGGCGCACTGGTTCGCCCTGCCCCTGCTGCGTCTGCTGGACGGCGACGGGCTCGTCGAAGTCCGCCTGGAGGAAGGCTTGTTCCATCTGTACGCCGGTGCCGAGGAGGGGCCCGTGTACGGCGACGGACCCGCCCCCGGGGAGCCGGACGCCCGGCTGGCCCTGGACACCGCCACGTGCACGGCCGTCGCCCGCGGTGAGCTGAGCCTCGCCCGCGCCGTGCGTGCGGGGCGGGTCGAGGTGAGCGGGGAGGGCGCGCTCGCCAAGGCGCTGCGCGAGGCGGGAGAGAAGGCCCGCGGACAGCGGGCCTTCTGAGTGACCGTCAGGACATCGGGGATCGTCAGGCGGGCGGCACCCGGGACGGCCGTCCCGTCCCGCGCGTCAGCGCGTACCCGCCGACCCCGGCGAGCGCGGCGAGGATCCCGCCGGCCGCGGTCCACACCCACCGGTCCGACCACCGGCCGGACGCCCAGCCGTCCTCGGGTTCGAGACCGGCCGGCACCGCCGCGTCCTCCCGTTCCTCCCCGGTCTTCGTGGAGATGCCCGGCACCAGCGGCTCGGCGAGCGAGCCGTCGACCGCCGCGGATCCGCCGATGTCCCGGGAGTCCACCCGCACTTCGCTGCCGACCGGGAGACCGAGGTCGGCGGTGGCGACGCCGGTGACCGTCAGCCGGACGTAGTAGGTGCCGGGCAGCGGGTCGTTCGCCCACGGCTCCGACCAGGCGCGGACCGTGCGCAGCACGCAGGCCAGCTCCACGGAGGAGGCGTCCGCCGCCGCGGTGCGTGTCTGCGCCCCGTACTGGCAGGCCTGGCGGCGGCGCAGACCGTCGTAGACGTCGATCTGCCAGGTCTGGGAGGCGTGGCTCTCCGGGAGCTTCACCGTCGCCTCGACCGTGGGCCGCTGCCCGGTGTCGGCGGGGAACGACCAGTACAGGTAGTCACCCGTGGAACCGCTCGCCGTGGCCGGCTGCCCCTGCTCGATCTCCGCCGCCGTGCGGAACGACGTACCGGCCCGTGTCGGGGCCGCCGTGCCGTCCTGCGACGGACTCGGCGAGGCGTCGGCCGCCGCCGGCGCGGCCGCCAGGCCGAGGGTCAGCAACGCCGCGCTCAACGCTCGTACCACTCGCATCAGTTGGTCCTCCAGACCGCGATCCGCCAGCGCGACAGCCAGCCCCGGACGAGACCGGCGAGGAAGCCGGTGAGGATCAGCACGCCGAGCAGCCACCAGCCGCGGCCGAGGCCGAAGGCGGCCACGTCGCCCGCCGGGCTCGGGGCGTCCACGACGTCCACCGTCAGCTCCAGCGGCAGACCGGGCGTGGTCTTCACGCCGGGGGCCGCCGAGAAGGAGTGCGAGACGGCCAGGCAGACCGCCTCGGCGGGCGCGTCCTCGTCGTCGCTCTCCGCCTTCGGGTGGCGCAGGCCGGTCGCGATCACGTCCGTGCGGCCGTTGCCCGCCGCCTCGCCGCGCACGATCTCGCGGCCCTTGGACGTCACGGCCCGCAGCAGGACGCCGTAGCCGGGGTTCACGGCCCGGTCCGCCGCGACGCTCACCGAGGCGCGCAGCTCCTGCCCCGGCCGCACGTCCACCCGGTAGAAGCGCTGCTGCCCGAACCCCTCGCGGTCGCTGTAGAGGCCCGGCTTCAGCGTCGGCGCCGCGGCGCACCGGTCGGCGCCCGCCGCCGGTTCCGGTGTCACCACCGGGTCGGCCGCCCGGTCCACCAACTGGTTCACCCGGTCGGTCAGTTCGTCCTGGTGCTCCACCGAGGTGTACGTGCCGCCGGTGGCCTCGGCGATGCAGCTCAGCTGCCTGCTCAGCTTGGCGGTGGGCACCAGGCCCAGGGTGTCGATGGTCAGTCCGATGCCCTTGGCCGCTATCTCGCGGGCCACCTCGCACGGATCGAGCGGGGCGCAGGTGTCCTCGCCGTCGCTGATCAGCACGATGCGCTTGGAGCCGTCGCCGCCGGCCAGGTCGCCGGCCGCCTTCAGCAGGGCCGGGCCGATCGGCGTCCAGCCCGTCGGGGTGAGGGTGGCGACGGCCGCCTTGGCCTCGGTGCGGTCGAGCGGGCCGACGGGGTAGAGCTGCGCGGTGTCCTTGCAGCCCGTCCTGCGGTCGTCCCCGGGGTAGTCGGCGCCCAGGGTGCGGATGCCGAGTTCGACCTTCTCCGGTGTCGCGTCGAGCACCTCGTTGAACGCCTGCTTCGCGGCGGCCATCCGCGACTGTCCGTCGATGTCCCGCGCCCGCATCGAGCCGCTCACATCGAGGACGAGGTCGACCTTGGGGGCGTCCTGGCCCGTGGGTTCGCCGGCGGCCGCTCCGGCCGGGAAGGCGAGCCCGGTCGTCAGCGCGGCGAGCAGGGCACAGACCCCTGCCGCCAGCCGTGTTCTTGTGATCATCGCCGGATCCTAGTGATCATCCGGCTCCGCTTCCAAAACGCGTCTCAGCGAAGGGGATTGGGCAGTTCCGCCCACTGGTCGCCGGGCGTCCGCGGTGACAGGCGCATCAGCGTCAGCGCCTTCGTGGGCAGGGGATCCGCACACAGGGCCGCGAGGTCGGGGGTGCTCGGCAGGTCCCGTACGGCCGTCTCCAGTGCCGCTCCGAGCGCCGGGCCCGACCCCGCCGCGCCGGCCAGCGCACCCGCCACGAGCGAGCCGAACAGCTTGCGGCGCAGCGCGCGTTCGTCGTCCGTGACCATCCGGGCCGGCAGTTCGGGCACCGTGATGCCGTGCCGCGCGAGGCGGGCCGGGCTGATACGGATGTCGGCCAGGTCGCGGTAGACCAGCCGCAGCGGATCGCCCGCCGCCGACAGGACCACCAGGAGGTTCTGGCCGTGCGCCTCCAGGGCCACGCCCAGCTCCAGCAGCCGCAGCCCGACGGTCAGCGCGAGCCGGGCGAAACCGGCCAGCCAGGCCGGGGACCCGGGGAGGGCGGTGGTGGCGAGCGCCGCCACCGGCAGCACCCGCTCGCCACTGCCCGCGTAGGTCTGCGGCGACTCCCGCAGGACGGCCGCGAAGTCGGGGGAGCCGGCCGCCGCCGCGCCCAGGGTGCGGGTGACGTGCAGCAGGCCGTCCGTGCGCGCCGCCAAAGTCGCGGCGAAGTCCGACAGCACCGCCGACGCGGCCACCGAGGGCAGGGAGATGTCCCGTACCGAGGACGTCAGCCGGGCGCTCAGCGAGGTCTTCACATGCGGCCCGCCCGGCAGGGCCAGCGTCCGCAGGGACATCAGCGGATGCGCGGGCCGTCGCTCCTCGCACACCCGCTTCAGCACGTGCGCCGCCTGCCACGGGTGCACCGGCAGCACCACCCGCTCCCCGTCCCGAAGCTCCCGCGGCCACTCGCCCGTGACCAGGCACTCCTCGGCCCGCACCGGCACCAGGCCCAGCTCCACGACCGGCCGGTGCTCCGGCCCGTAGGCCAGCTGCTCGGCCACCGAGAAGCCCGGCCGGGACCGGCACGTCGGATGGAACGGGTGCCCGTCCGCGATCCGCTGCTCCCACTCCCAGTCGCTCTCCGGCCACTCGTCCCGGTCCGCGTCCTCCTGTCCCGCCCTCGACAGCGCCAACGAGGCGACGCTGTGCCCGAGCTCGACGGCGAAGGAGGCGGAGTGCGGTACGGCGAGGTCGGTCATCAGCCGCGCCGGATCCGCGTAGGCCGTCCCGTCGAGCCGTACGACGGTGACGTACGCGCCGGTGGAGTGAGGATCAGGCCGGGGGCCGTGCAGCCGGCGGCCGTCGGACAGGGGCAGTGTCAGACCGTCCCGGTCCCGCTCGCGGCGGATGACCCAGGGCAGCGGATCGTGGGCGAGACCGCGCCACAGCCGGGACAGCACGGCCGCCCGGGCGCCGGGCAGTTCGGCCTCGTACCGCGGCAGCAGCCCGGGCCGTACGACGGACAGCTCGCCGGCGACGTCGGTCTCGGCGGAGGGGGGACGGTGCACGGGCGGGCTCCTCGGGTACGAATAGGGGCGTCACAGCGGAATGGCGACGACCGACATACTGATCATCTCCGCCCGGAACGCTGGAAGGACCGTAGGGACGAGTGGAACGCGTGGACCTCATGCCCCCGCCCGCCGACGACGACTCGGCCCACGGTGACGACCCGGCCACCGGGGCGCTCGCCGACGCATATGCCGCCGTACCCCTGCTGAACTGCCTGCTGCGGGAGGTGGCCCGGCCGGTGCGCCGGGAGGGCGACCGTCGCGTCCACCGGCTCCCCGGCGACCGCCTGCTGCGGGTGCGCGGGACGCGGCGGCCCGCGGAACCGGAGGTCGAGTCCGCGGGCGCCTGGCACCGCCTCGGCCACACCCAGCTGGTCAAGCTCGTCGCCGAGGAGCTGCGCCGGCACACCGGCCTGCCCAACCACGAACTGCCGGCCGAGATGCTCGACAGCCGGGACGCCGTGGCCGCCCTGCTCGCGGCCCGGTCCCGGGCCACCCCACCCGGCGACCTCTACCGACGCTCCGAGCAGTCCCTCCTCACCGGCCACACCCACCACCCCGCCCCCAAGGCGCGCGGGGGCGGCCCCGCCGCCGGCTGGCTGCCCTACGCGCCCGAGGCGTACGCCCGCTTCCCGATGGCCCTGCTCGGGCTGCGTGAGGACACCGTCGTCGAGGAGGGCGACACCTCCGCCCTCGACGCCCTCGGCACGGCCCCGCCCGGCTACCGCCTGCTCCCGGCCCACCCCTGGCAACTGGACCTGGCGAGCGGGGAACTCGCCCCCGCCTTCGCGGACGGCAGGCTGATCCGGCTCGGCACGACCGCCTGCGACACCTGGCCCACGGCCGCGATCCGCACGCTCTACGCACCCGGGCCCGACCTCTTCCTCAAGTTCAGCCTGGACGTGCGCATCACCAACGACGTCCGCCGGCTGTGGCGCCACGACCTGCGCGCCCTGCGCAGGACGGACGCGGCCGTGTGCGCCGCCTTCGCGACGTTCGACGGGCCCCCGGCCTGGCTCGGCGACCGCGGGTACCGCACCGCGGACTTCGCCTTCGAGGCCCTCGCCGTCCTCGTGCGCGACGGCTTCGCCGACCGCCTCCTGCCCGGCGCGACCCCCCTGCTCGCCGCCGGCCTGGTGGAGGGCTTCGACGGCAGCCCGCTCGGTGCCGCCGCCGACCCGGGGGCCTGGTGGACGGCCTACCTGGCCCAGGTCGTGCCCCCGGCGCTGACGGCGTTCGCCGAGCACGGCGTCGTCATCGAGGCCCACCTCCAGAACACCCTGGTCGCCGTCGACGCCGACGGTCTGCCGGTGCAGGCGCTGTACCGGGACGCCGAGGGCGTGAAACTGCTGCCGGACGTGGCGCGGGAGGACGGCTGGGAGCGGCTCGTGTACTGCCTCGTCGTCAATCACCTCATGGAGATCGCCGGCGCCCTCGCCGAAGGCCACCCCGGGTTCGACCCCTGGCCCGCCGCCCGCCGCGAACTCGCCCGCCACGACCTCCCGGAGATCCCCGCCCTGCTCGGCTCGCCGACCCTCCCCGCGAAGACCAACCTGCTGCTGCGGTGGACGGGCGCGGACGGCGCCGACGCCCGCTACCGGCCCCTGCCCAACCCGCTCCGGGAAGGGACCTGACGCTCCGGGCCCGGTGCCCGCGTGACATGATCATCACCAGACGCAGCGAGGGAGGGGCAGCATGTCCGCGACGCCGAACGCAGGGGTCCCCTGCCGCATCGTCGTCTGCCGGGACTGCTGCTGCGGCACCCGCAAGATCAGAGGCGTCGATCACGCCGCCCAGACCGAACGCCTGCGCGAGGCGGCGCCGGTGCGGATCTCCGACTGCCTCGACGTCTGCGACCAGGCCAACGTCGTCGTGGTCCAGCCGTCGGCGGCCGGCCGGGCCGCCGGAGCCCGGCCGGTGTGGCTCGGACTGGTCAACGACCCGGCCGCCACGGAGGACGTCGTCTCCTGGGTGCGCGACGGCGGCCCCGGCGTCGCGCCGCTGCCCGACATCCTCGGCCTGTACGTGTTCAAGCCCGGGCGACGCCCGGGCGGTTCATGACCGGGCCGGCACGCACAGCACGGGCACGGTCGACAGGTGCAGCAGCTTGTGCGGCGTGGAGCCCAGCAGCGCGCCCCGCACCGGGCTCTCGCCCCACGTGCCCACGACGATGACCCTGGCGCCGTGCCGGGCCGCCGCCTCGATCAGCGCCTGCGCGGGCCGCTCGTCGATGAGCTCCACGGACGTTCGCACACCGGCCTCGTCGGCCACCCGGACCGCGTGGGAGAGCGCGGCGCTGCCTGCCTCGCGGACGGCCTCGTGATGAGCGCCGTACTCCTCGCCCGTGACGCCGGGGGCGGCGACGCCGTGGACGATCACCAGGGGTTCGTCGTACGCGGTCGCCACCTCGATGGCGACGCGCAGCGCGCTCAGGGCGCCCGGGGACTCGTCGTAGCCGAGGACCACCGACATGTTCAGGACTCCTTGCCGTCGACGAGGTCCGGGTCGACCACGCTCGGGTGTTCCGACCAGAAGGCGGGCGCCAGCACCCGCCACACGATCATGAGGACGACACCCGTCACCGCGATGCCGATGCCGATGACGAGCGGCGGGCCCAGCCCGAACCACGAGACGCCGCTGTAGGAGTTCTCGGGGTCGGACATGTCCGCCACGGACTCCACCAGCAGCCACGCCAGCAGCCCCGCGCCGATCAGCGGGCCGAGGCCGATCAGGAAGAGGTTGCGGGCGCTGCGGGTCAGCTGGCGGCGGTAGTAGACCGCGCAGGCCAGGCCCGTGAGCGCGTAGTAGAAGGCGATCAGCAGGGACAGGGCGGTGAGGGAGTCGAAGAGGGCGTTCTCGCTGACGTGGTACAGGACGAGGTACCAGGCGATGGCGATGCCCGCGACCCACCAGGTGCTCACGTCGGGGGTGCGGAACCGCGGGTGGATGCGGCCGAAGTGCGCGGGCAGAGCGTGCCGGCGTGCCATGGACAGACCGGTGCGCGACGCCGGGATGATCGTCGTCTGCGTGGAGGCGAGCGCCGACGTCGAGACGGCGAGCAGGACGACCCAGTCCCAGCCGCCCATCGCCTCCTCGGCGAGCAGGGCGAAGATGAACTCCTCCTCCGCCGCGTTCTCGGCGAGATAGTCCGTTCCTGCGTAGGCAACGACGGCGAAGGCGACCGCGAGGTAGGTCACCAGCAGCAGCACGGTCGACCAGACGGCCGCCCGGCCGGGGGCGGTGGCCGAGTCCTCGGTCTCCTCGGTGAGGTTGACCGCCGACTCCCACCCCCAGTAGATGAACACACCCAGCAGCAGGGACGCGGTCAGGGACGCCCCGCCGGCTCCGAACGGGTCGAGCCAGCCGAACTCCGGATCGACGGCGTCGAGGGTGCCGGTGTCGGCGTAGACGCGGTAGAGCGCCACCACGGCGAAGGCGAGCAGGCAGGCCACCTGCGCCAGGATGAGGACGTTCTGCACCTTGGCCGAGATCTCGGTGCCGATCACACAGACGGCCGTCATCACCAGGATGAGCAGCACCGTCAGCACCTGGCGCACCGCGTCGTTGTCGGCCCAGCCGTCCAGGCCCACGGCGAGCAGGAAGAAGGTCACGGCGACGTCGGCGAGCGACCCGACGACCAGGACGCCCGTCATCGCGATGGCCCAGCCGCCCAGCCAGCCCGCCCACGGCCCCATGGCCCGGGTGACCCAGGAGAACGTCGTGCCGCAGTCCTGGTCGACCTTGTTGAGGTAGTAGAACGCCGACGCGATCAGCAGCATGGGTACGAACGACGCGAGCATCACCCCGGGGGCGTAGATGCCCACCAGCGCCACGATCGGACCGATGACCGCCGCCACGGAGTACGCGGGGGAGGTCGCGTTGAGCCCGATGACCAGGGCGTCGAGGAACCCGATCGCATTGGGTTTCAGGCTCGTCTCCGGGGGCGGGCCCGGGTCCGTGATGTCCTTGGCCATGCTCCCTCGCTCCCGTTGTGTGTACATCCATACAACAGGCACTTTCGGAGCGATTTAACTATTGATGCACCTTTCGGGCGTCATACCGCTTTGCGGCCGCGGACCAGCAGGTGCAGGAAGTACGGAGTGCCGATCACGGCCGTCATCAGGCCGGCGCCCAGCTGGGCGGGGGCGATGACGGTGCGGCCGATCACATCGGCCGTGCAGACCAGCGCCGCGCCGAGCAGGACGGCGACCGGTACGACCCGCCCGTGCCGCCGGCCCACGAGGGCACGGGCCGCGTGCGGAGCCACCAGGCCCACGAAGCCGATCGTGCCGGCCGAGGCGACGGCGGTCGCGGCGAGCAGCACACCCGTCACCAGGAAGCCCAGCCTGGCCCGCGGCAGTCCGAGACCGAGCAGCCGCGGGGTGTCCTCGTCCAGGGAGACGAGGTCCAGCTCGGTGCGCCGGGCGAACGCGACGGCCAGGCCCAGGGCCAGGACGAGCGCGACGGGCAGCACGTCCGGCATGGTCCGCCCGTACGTCGAACCGGACAGCCAGGTCAGCGCCTTGACGGCGTTGAACGGGTCGGTGAGCACGATGAGCAGGCTGATCAGGGCCGTGGAACCGGCCGCCATGCCGATGCCGACGAGGACCAGCCGGTTCTGCCGGTAACCGCCCCGGGCGGAAAGACCGAAGACGATGGCCGAGGCCAGCGCCGCGCCCCCGAAGGCCGCACCGGCGATCCCCCAGGACCCGGCCGCGGGCACGGTGGTGACGAGCAGGACGGCGCCCAGCGCGGCACCGCCGGAGACGCCCAGCACACCGGGCTCCGCCAGGGGGTTGCGGGTCACGGCCTGCACCAGCGTGCCGGCCAGGGCGAGCGCCGCGCCCGCGCACAGCGCCGCGAGCACCCGCGGCACGCGGGTGTCCAGGACGAAGGAGACGGTCTGCCCGGCCCGCCCTTGCACCCAGTTGGCGACATCGCCGAGCAGGAGCTTGCTGTCGCCCAGCAGGACGCCGGCCACCGTGACGCCGACGACCGCCGCGACGAGCGCGCCCACGGTGACGAGGAACGCCGTCCGGCTCGGGATGCGCAGCCGGTCCGGCGCGTCGGCCCCGGCGGTGTCCTTCAGACGCAGGGCCGTCACCACCAGGAAGACGGCACCGACCAGGCTGGTGACGATGCCCGTGGGGACGGCGACCGCCGTGTCCGCCGGGATGAGGGCCCGCAGCAGCACGTCCGACCCGAGCACCAGCGCGGCACCGGCCAGACCGGTCACCGGCAGGACCGCCCGGGCCCGGACGAACCCCCGGAACCGGCGGGCGAGCGGACGGACCAGCGCCGGGGCGCACAGGCCGACGAAGCCGATGGGTCCGGCGAGCGTGACGGCCGCGGCGGACAGCAGCGCCGCCAGGACCACCACCGTGACCCGGGTGGCCCGCACGGGGACGCCGAGACCGCGCGCCGCGTCGTCCCCGAGGGCGAGCGCATCGACCCGGCGGGCGACCAGCAGCAGCCCGGCGAGTCCCACCAGGGCGACGGGCAGCATCTGAAGGACGCCGTCGAAGCCGTTCTGGCCGATGCTGCCCTGGTTCCACTGGTAGAGGCCCTCCGTCTGCTGCGGGAACAGCAGGAGCAGCCCTTCGGTCACGGAGTTCAGGCCCAGCGCGAGCGCGGTGCCGGCGAGGACCAGCCGCACGGTGCCCGTGCCGAGGCCGGACAGCGCGAGGACGACGGCGGCGGCCGCGAGTCCGCCCGCGAAGGCCACGCCGGAGGAGGCGAGCAGGGGCAGCGAGACGCCGGTCGCGCCGACCAGCCCGAGGGCCAGGTACGAACCGGCGTTCACCGCGAGGGTGTCGGGCGAGGCGAGCACGTTGCGGCTGACGGCCTGCAGGACCGCGCCCGCGATGCCGAGGACGACGCCGACCAGGATGCCGGCGGTCATCCGTGGCAGCCGGGAGGCGATGACCACGGACGCGTCGCCCGGATCGGCCTGCCCCGTCAGGGCCTTGAGGACCTGGCCCGGCCCGACGGAGGCCGTGCCCTGGGTGATGTCGACGACGGCGAGGACGGCGACCAGGAGGACGAGCCCGGCCGTCACCGCGGCCGCACCCGTCCGGGACGCGGCCGCCTGCGGACGGGCGACGGGGGGTGCTTCGGTGACGGCCATGGCCTCGCTACTTCTTCAGCGCGCCGACGAGGGAGTCGATGTACGCCTCCATCGACTCCGGACCGCCGAACATCCAGATGCCGTCGGGCAGCCGGTGCACCCGGTCCGCCTTCACGAACGGCAGGGAGGTCCACACGGCGTTCTTCTTCAGCTGGCCGGAGAACGGGTTGCTGGACTTGTCGCCGTCGTTGCCGATGTAGGCGAACTGCACGTCCTTCGGCAGGGCGGTGAGGCCCTCGACGTCGGTGGTGCCGAGGCCGTAGGCCGGGTCGCCCTTGACCTTCCAGGCGTTCTTCAGGCCGAGCCGCTCGTTGACGGCGCCGATGAGGGAGCCGCTGGTGTAGGGGCGCAGGGAGACCTGGTTGGACGTCACGTAACCGTCGGCGAAGGCGATGTCGGTGCCGGCGAGCTTGGCGTCGGCGAGGGTCTTCTTGCCCTCGGCGACCTTGGCCTCGAAGCTCTTGCGCGCGGCCTCGGCCTTGTCGGTGGTGCCGGTGGCCTTGGCGATGAGGTCGAGGTTGGTGAACATCTGCCCGATCTGGTCGGAGGCGTCCGCCGACTTGATCTCCAGGACCGGGGCGATCTTCCGCAGCTGCTTCACGGCCGCGTCCGGCAGGTCGGAGCTGGCCACGATCAGGTCGGGGGAGAGCGAGGCGATGGTGTCCATGCTGGGCTCGCCGCGCGTGCCGATGTCCTTCGGCTCGTTCTTCAGCGGGACGGCGGTGTCCCAGGTCTTGTAACCCTTGACGTCGGCGACGCCGACCGGGTCGACGCCGAGGGTGATGAGGCTCTCGACCTCGTTCCACTCGGTGGCGACGACCTTCTTGGCCGGGCCGTCCAGCTTCACCTTCGCGCCGGTGGAGTCGGTGAGGCTGATGGCCTCGGAGGTCTTCTTCTTCGCGCTGTCGGCGGCCGGCTCGGTGGTGCCGCAGGCGGCAAGGGTGAGCGCCGCGGCGGTGGTGGTGGCCGCGGTGAGCAGGAGACGTCTCATGAGGTGGTGCCGAGCCTTTCGCTTCGGTTGGAGCGGGTGTGGTGCCGGCCGATCGGGCGGGTCCGTATCCGGCCGGTGTGGGGGTCTGTGTCGACGTCGATCCGGATGCCGTAGACGGCCGTCAGCCGCTCCGGGGTCAGGACCTCCTCGGGCCGGCCGTCTGCGACGATCCGGCCCGCTTCGAGCAGCGTGATCCGGTCGGCGATGGCCGCCGCCTGGTCGAGGTCGTGCAGCACGACCCCGACGGCGATCCCGTGGTCGTCCGCCAGGTCGCGGACGAGGTCGAGGAGTTCGATCTGGTAGCGCAGGTCGAGATAGGTCGTCGGCTCGTCCAGCAGCAGGACGCCGGTCTCCTGGGCTAGGCAGCTCGCGAGCCACACGCGCTGCAACTGCCCGCCGGAGAGGTGGTCTGCGCCGCGCTCGGAGAGGTCCGTCACGCCGGTCAGCGCCAGCGCCCGTTCGACGGCGGCGGGCGTGTCCGGGTCCGGCCGGCCGAAGCGGCCCCGGTACGGGTAGCGGCCGAACTCGACGAGATCCCGCACGGTCAGGCCGCTCGGTGTGGGGCGCCCCTGGGTCAGCAGGGCGACGTACCGCGCGAACTCCCGGGCGGACAGGGCGAGGCCGTCGATGTCGCCGTCGATGCCGATCTCGGCCCGCCGGGCCCGCTGGAGCCGGGCGATCGTCCGCAGCAGCGTCGACTTCCCGCTGCCGTTGGGACCGACCAGGACGGTCACCTCGCCGGGCAGCAGCGTGATCGCCGCGTCGTGCACGACGTCCGTGCCGTCGTACGACACGGTCACGCCCGTGGCCGACAGCTGATGCCCGCGCAGACGCAGTCCGCCGGCCGTCTCTTCACCAGATCTCACGAGGCGAAGGTTAGCCTAACCTAATATCGCCTTGACAAGGGGTGCCGCTTCCGGAACTCGTCCGGTCCCTCGGGACGTACGAGGGTGCGGGCGGGGGAGACGAGACCTGTGCGGTCAGTCGCCCGTCGTCCTGTCCACCAGCGCGCCGTACGCCAGTTGCAGCGCGTCCGCCCCGGCCAGGGCGGTGAGCGTGCCCATGGCCGTCCGGGTGGCGCGCGGCCAGAGCAGCCGGCCGGCGGTCAGGCCCGACGCCACCCAGACGCTCATGCAGAACGGGCAGGTCGCGAGCTCGCCGACGGTGTGCCTGCCCTGCTCGGTCTGCGCCTCCTCGTGCAGCTCGGCGGGACCCTGCGGCCCGACGTACCGGGTGAAGGGAGCCCGCAGCGGGCTGGTCACCGACGCCTTGCTCAGCAGCCGGCTGAGCCGGAACGTGGCCACCGACGTCAGGACCACGTCCCACGGCTCGGGCCGCTCGGGCAGCGGGCGTCCGCTGCGCCGTACCACCGTGGTCCAGGCCGCCGTGTAGGCCGCGAATCCGGCCAGGGTCACGAGATAGCCGCCCAGCGGGCGGTCGTGTCCCGCCGCGTAGTCCCGGCGGGTGCGCCGGAGCACTCCGTGCAGCCGGCGCGCGAGGCGGCTGTCAGTCATGGTCGCCGTGCCCATGGGCGGCCCCCGATCGTGTCGGCCTCCTCTGTCCGGCGGGCTCTCCGCCGTTCTGGTGACGCAGCCGCACCTCGACGTGCCCGCCGGTGATCCGCGTCTCGAAGGAGGGCTGGGGCGCGGTGGCCGGTCCGCGGACGTTCCAGCCGTCGGAGAGCCGGAACACGCTGCCGTGCCACGGGCACCGCACACACCCGTCCTCGACGGTGCCCTCGGACAGCGGCCCCGCGAGATGGCTGCACCGCTCGGCCAGCGCGTGGACCGCCCCGCCGGACTCGCGCACCACCAGCACCGGCACGTCGTCCACGCTGCGCCGCACCGGCTCACCGGCCGGGAACTCGTCGACGGCCCCGACCCGGTGCCAGCCCGGGGAGACGACGTGCGGGACCTCCTCGGAGTGATTCGCGCCGGAGGCCTGCCGGTAGGCCAGGTGGCCGCCCAGCATGCCCCCGACCCCGACGGCCGTCAGCCCCAGGAAGCCGTAGGCCCGGCCCGCCCCCTCGCGTCCCTTGACGCGGCTGACGAGCGAGGCGGCGTACAGGCCGACGGCCGCCGTGTTCGACAGGGCGTGCACCAGCCCGATCCGCTGCTGGGGGTGGTGCAGCTCAGCCCAGTCCACCCAGCCGGCCACGGCTGCGGGCGCCGCGGCGCCCAGCCCGACCCCGACCAGCAGCCCCGACTCGCGCGAGCGGCCGGGGCGCAGGTCCAGGACGGCCGCCGACAGCCAGCTTCCGATCGGCACCTGCACCAGCAGTGGATGCACCGGGTGCCCCAGCCACCTGCCGTGCAGCAGGTCCCGGCCACGCCCCAGGGGAAGAGCCCGCACGCCCCTGCGGAGTGTGTCGATCAGCGCGTCGGCCCTGGGCTCCCTCTCCAGACGGTCCAGCAACCACAGGACCCGGTTCTGCCGCAGCACGCGGCGACGTGGGGGTGCGCTCATGCCTCGCCGGGTCCCCACCGCAACCGGCGACAAACCGGGTGCGGTCCGGCGGCGGCCCTGGTCAGCCGCCCCGCCGCAGGTCAGGGACGCCCGTGCGGGCCCCCGGTTTCCCGGGAGGGCCGGCGGGCACTCGCCCCGCCATGGATCCCCGTCTCCGTACACCTGTCGCCGACAGCTCACTCGCCCTCCTGGCCAAGGGCTACGCATGGCTGCCCGACCGGAGGCGCCGCACCACCGCTCCGCTGGTGCGTACGCGGCTCATGGGACAGCAGGTGGTCGCCCTGCACGGCCCCGAGGCGGTGAGCTTCTTCTACGACGAGCGGCACGTGGAGCGCCGGGCGGCACTGCCCGGGCCGGTGCTGAGCACGCTCTTCGGGCACGGGGCCGTGCACACCCTGGACGGGCCGGACCACCGCGTGCGCAAGGAGATGTTCCTGTCCCTGCTCACCGGGGCGGAGGCGGTGGCCGGTCTGGTCGACCGCGTCGCCGCGGAGTGGGACGAGTCGGTGGAGACGTGGTCCGGCCGGCGGGTCGTGCTGTTCGACGAGTCGAGCCGGGTGCTCACCCGGGGCGTGTGCCAGTGGGCCGGACTCGCGGTCGAGGACGCCGGGCCCCTGGCCCGGGACCTCGTCGCCATGGTCGACGGCTTCGGCGGCCCCGGCCCGCGCCACTGGCGGGCCCGCCGGGCACGGGCCCGCTGCGAGGCCTGGCTGGGGCGCTTGGTCGAGGACGTAAGGTCGGGGGCCGCCACCGCGCCGGCCGGGTCGGCGCTGGAGGGGATCGTCCGGCACCGGGACGCCGACGGCCTGCTCCTCGACCCGCACACGGCCGCGGTCGAATTGCTCAACGTCATCCGCCCGACCGTCGCGGTGTGCTGGTTCGTCACGTACGCCGCCCACGCGCTGCGCCTCAGGCCCGGGCTGCGGCACCGCCTGACCGGCGACGACCCCGCCTACGCCGTGGCGTTCGCCCACGAGGTGCGCCGCTTCTACCCCTTCGCCCCCTTCGTCGGCGGCCGGGCCGCCACCGATCTGGAGTGGCGGGGCGAACCGATCCCGTCCGGCACGCTGATCCTGCTCGACCTCTTCGGGCAGAACCACGACCCCGACCTCTGGGACGACCCGTACACCTTCGAACCGCAGCGCTTCCTTCAGCGACCGCCCCGGGCCGACGAACTGATCCCCCAGGGCGGTGGCGACCGCGACACCGGTCACCGCTGCCCCGGCGAGGACGTCACGATCGCCCTGCTGCGCGCCCTCGGGCCACGGCTGGCCCTGCTGGAGTACGACGTGCCCGACCAGGATCTGCGGATTCCGCTGAACCGCATGCCGGCCCGGGTCCGCAGCGGCTTCGTCATGGACGTCGTGCGGTCACCGGCGCCCGCTCGCCGTCTTGCGCCCGCGACCCCCTGAGGCCGGTTGTCGTACGAGCGTCATCCGGCACCACGAGTCCACGCTCGCCCCGGTGGCAGGCCTCCGTCCAGGCTCCGTCGTTACTATGTTCACTTCATGCCGGAGGCCGGAGGCAGGAACGTGGAATGCAGGGCGAGTCAGCCGTGGGGCTGCGGGCAATGCTGAGAGAAGTCACCGCGACCCGCTACATCGAACCGCTGCGATCCGGCGGTTCCGTCCCCGGCGTCGTCGAGGCGGACGACCTCGGCACCTACGTCGTGAAGTTCACCGGCTCCGCGCAGGGCCGCAAGGCACTCGTCGCCGAGGTGATCGTGGGGGAGCTGGCCCGCGCCCTCGGGATGCGCTTCCCCGAGCTGGTCCTGGTGCACTTCGACCCGGCGGTCGCGGACCACGAGCCGCACCAGGAGGTGCGGGGCCTGCACGCGGCCAGCGCGGGCGTCAACCTCGGCATGGATCACCTGCCGGGCGCCAGGGACTTCACGCCGGAGCTCGCCCGGGTCTTCCCCGTCGACCCGCTGGAGGCCGGGAGGATCGTCTGGCTGGACGCCCTGACCGTGAACGTCGACCGTACGGTCCACAGCTCCAACCTGATGGTCTGGCCCACCCTCGGCGTCGCACCCCCGCGTCTGTGGCTGATCGACCACGGCGCCGCCCTGGTCTTCCACCACCGCTGGGACGCCGCCGACCCCCGCAAGGCCTACGACTTCCGGCACCACGCCCTCGGCCACTACGGGCCCGACGTCCGGGCCGCCGACGCCGAGCTGGCGCCCCGGGTCACCGAGGAACTGCTGCGGCGCATCCTCGCCGAGGTCCCGGACGCCTGGCTCGCCGACGAGCCGGGCTTCGCCACCGCGGACGAGGTGCGCGAGGCGTATGTGGGGTACCTGCACGCGCGCGTGCGGGCGTCCGGGGACTGGCTGCCGACGGGCTTCCCCACCCGGGAGGAACTCGCCGCCGAGGAGGCCCTGCGGGCGGCGAAGAACCAGCAAGGACGTCCCGCGTGGCTCAAGCAGGTGCCCGACCTGCACGGCAAGCCCGCGGCTCAGCAGGATTGGTCGGTGCACCTCGGATGACGGACGCTCAGCGGGTCGAGATCGAGTACTGCACCCAGTGCCGCTGGCTGCCCCGCGCCGCCTGGCTGGCGCAGGAACTGCTCACGACCTTCGAGGCCGAACTGACAGAACTGGCCCTCAGGCCCGGCACGGGCGGGGTGTTCGTGGTCCGCGTCGGTGACGAGGTCGTCTGGGACCGTCGCGAGCAGGGCTTCCCGGAGCCGACGGCCGTGAAGCAGGCCGTACGCGACCGAGTGGCCCCGGGGAAGTCCCTGGGCCACTCGGAGAAGCCGTCCGCGGACTGAGTCAGCCCTTGAGCTGCTCGTACGCCGGGAGCGTCAGGAAGTCGGCGTAGTCCTCGTCGAGGGAGACCGTCAGCAGCAGGTCGTGCGCCTGCTGCCAGTTGCCGGCCGCGAAGGCCTCCTCGCCGATCTCGGCCCTGATGTTCGCGAGTTCCTCGGCGGCGACCTTGCGGGCCAGGTCGGCGGTGACCTGCTCGCCGTTGTCGAGGACGACCTCGGCGTTGATCCACTGCCAGATCTGGGAGCGGGAGATCTCGGCGGTGGCCGCGTCCTCCATCAGGTTGAAGATGGCGACCGCGCCCATGCCGCGCAGCCAGGCCTCGATGTAACGGATGCCGACCTGCACGGCGTTGACCAGTCCCGCGTAGGTGGGCTTGGCGTCCAGCGAGTCGACGGCGATGAGGTCGGCCGCCTTGACGTCGACGTCCTCGCGCAGCCGGTCCTTCTGGTTGGGCCTGTCGCCGAGGACCTTGTCGAACGACTCCATGGCGATCGGCACCAGGTCGGGGTGGGCGACCCAGGAGCCGTCGAAGCCGTCGCCGGCCTCACGGTCCTTGTCGGCCCGGACCTTCTCGAAGGCGACCTTGTTGACCTCCGCGTCCCGGCGGGAGGGGATGAAGGCCGCCATGCCGCCGATGGCGTGCGCGCCGCGCTTGTGGCAGGTGCGGACGAGGAGTTCGGTGTAGGCGCGCATGAACGGGGCCGTCATCGTCACCGCGTTGCGGTCCGGAAGGACGAACCGGGCGCCGCCGTCACGGAAGTTCTTGACGATGGAGAACAGGTAGTCCCAGCGGCCCGCGTTCAGCCCGGAGGCGTGGTCGCGCAGTTCGTAGAGGATCTCCTCCATCTCGTACGCGGCGGTGATCGTCTCGATGAGGACGGTCGCGCGGACGGTGCCCTGCGGGATGCCGCAGTACTCCTGCGCGAAGACGAACACCTCGTTCCACAGGCGGGCCTCCAGGTGGGACTCCGTCTTGGGGAGGTAGAAGTACGGGCCCTTGCCGAGGTCCAGCAGGCGCTGGGCGTTGTGGAAGAAGTACAGGCCGAAGTCGACGAGGGCGCCGGGCACCGGGGTGCCGCCGGCGTCGACGAGGTGACGCTCGTTCAGGTGCCAGCCGCGCGGGCGCATGACGACCGTGGCGAGTTCCTCGTTCGCCTTGAGGGTGTAGGACTTGCCGGACCTCGGGTCGGTGAAGTCGATGTTCCGGGTGTAGGCGTCGCTCAGGTTGACCTGGCCGAGGACCACGTTCTCCCAAGTGGGCGCGGAGGCGTCCTCGAAGTCCGCGAGCCACACCTTCGCGCCCGAGTTGAGGGCGTTGATGGTCATCTTGCGGTCGGTGGGGCCGGTGATCTCGACCCGGCGGTCGTTCAGGGCGTCCGGGGCCGGGGCGACCTGCCAGGAGTCGTCGGCGCGGATCGCGGCGGTCTCCGGGAGGAAGTCGAGGGTGGAGGTGCGGGCGATCTCGGCGCGGCGCTCGGCGCGGCGGGCGAGGAGCTCGTCACGCCGGGGCGTGAACCGCCGGTGCAGCTCGGCCACGAAGGCGAGCGCCGCTTCGGTGAGGACCTCCTCCTGCCGGGGCAGGGGCTCGGCGTCGACGATGGCCAGCGGGGACGGCGCTGGAGCGGACATGAACGGTCACTTCCTTCAGCGAGCTGTGAAGACGAGCCGGCGTGCTTGGCACCGGGTGCCAGTCTTCCCGGATACGGCGTTCGGCGCCCGCGATGGGGGTGTCCCCGGCTCGAGCGAAGCCGAGAGCTGGGGGAAGACGGGCGCTTCTGAACAGTGGATACTAGTTTCCTCATGGTGGAAGTTCAATCGTCTGTTGATGTCGAGATTCTCCGGGTCGAGGCAAGGTGGCGCTCCGTGCCACCCCGCTCACTCCAGGTGGGCCAGATCGGCTTCGGTGTCGATGTCGAAGGGCCGGGCGACGTCCCCGCACTCCACGAGGGCGACCTGAGGCCGGTGCTCCTTCAGATAGGCGCGTGCCCCGCGGTCCCCGTGCGCGGTCGCGGCGATGCCCGCCCAGTGGGCGGCGCCGAACAGCACCGGATGGCCGCGCACACCGTCGTACGAGGCGGAGACGAGCGACGCCTCGT
The DNA here is from genome assembly GCF_009872555.1 of Streptomyces sp. SID5643. Taxonomy (NCBI): domain Bacteria; kingdom Bacillati; phylum Actinomycetota; class Actinomycetes; order Kitasatosporales; family Streptomycetaceae; genus Streptomyces; species Streptomyces sp. SID5643. The sequence continues at coordinate 17,328 of NZ_WWIC01000308.1, read as the reverse complement.
CCGTGCAGGCCGCGAGGACCCGGGCCACCGCCTCCGGTCCGATGCCGGGCTGGTCGACGAGCGAGACCAGCGCGGCCCGCGCGCCCGTGCCGGTCAGCGAGTCGAGCCCGGCGCGCAGGGAACTCCCCATCCCCTGCTCCCAGTCGGGGTTGCCGACCAGGACGCACCCCGGGAGCGAGGCCCGGGCGCGCACCTCGTCGGCCCGCGCTCCCAGCACGACATGGACGGTCGCACAGCCGCCCTCCCGCAGCACCCGCACCGCGTGCTCCACCAGGGGCCGTCCCCGGTGGGGGAGCAGTGCCTTGGGCCGCCCGCCGAGCCGCCGTCCGCCCCCTGCCGCGAGCAGCAGTCCCGCAACCGCCGGCGCCCCGTCCGTCGTCTCCCGTGTCGTCATGGCTCCTGCATACCGCACGCCCCGTACGGGGGTACGACGGCGCGGGGCGCGCGTCGCACGGGCGTGCGCCTCGGGCCAGAAAGTCACTCTGCGAAACAAGCCGATGACGCAATGGACTGGCGCCCGGTGGTCCACGTCGTTTACTGTCGCCCGCACCGACCGGCCGGGTGCCCGACGGCTGCCCGGTGTGGGGGACTTGGCGGCCAAGGGGCACGAGCGCGACGAGGTGCGAGGGGGAGGACTGTGTTGCGGAGCGTCGAGCAGAAGCGGCAGGGGCCTGTGACCGGTGGCGTCGAGGATCCGCGCGTGACGGAGCTGCGCTCCGCCGTGTCGCGGTTGCGCCGCCGGCTGGCCGCCCATCCCGGAGAGTTCGCCGACCGGACCGTCGCCGAGGAGGAACTGGCCGCCGTGGCCGCCATGGCCGCCGACGGCATCCCCGAGATCACCGGCCTGCGCCGCTCCCTGCTGCTGATCGCGGGCGCGATCGGTTCGGTGAGCGCGCTGTCCGTGGAGCTGCGGGAGGTCCGGCGGGCGGTGGATCTCTTCGGGGGGCCGGTGCGGGGCCAGGGCTGAACCCGCAGGCGCGCGCCGGGCCCGGCGGTGGGGCGCCGTGCCCCGCGGTCCGTACCGTTACGCGGGGCTCTGACTCGCGAGCGCCTCGGACAGTTCCCCCGCGACCTGCTGGAGCACCGGCACGATCTTGTCCGTCGCCGCCTCAGTGACCCGTCCCGCCGGGCCCGAGATGGAGATGGCCGCGGCGGTGGGGGAGTCGGGCACCGGGACCGCGAGGCAACGGACCCCGATTTCCTGCTCGTTGTCGTCGATGGCGTAGCCCTGCCGGCGCACGTCCTCCAGGGCCGCGAGGAACCCGTCGGGCGTCGTGATCGTCTTCTCCGTCGCCGCCGGCATGCCCGTACGGGAGAGCAGCGCCCGCACCTCCTCCGGCGGGAAACCGGCCAGCAGGGCCTTGCCCACGCCCGTCGAGTGCGGCAGCACCCGCCGGCCGACCTCCGTGAACATCCGCATCGAGTGCTTCGACGGCACCTGCGCCACGTAGACGATCTCGTCCCCGTCCAGCAGCGCCATGTTCGCCGTCTCGCCGGTCTCCTCGACCAGTCGCGCCAGGTACGGCCGCGCCCAGGTGCCCAGCAGCCGGGAGGCCGACTCGCCGAGGCGGATCAGGCGCGGGCCGAGCGCGTACCGCCGGTTGGGCTGCTGGCGTACGTAGCCGCAGGCCACGAGCGTGCGCATCAGGCGGTGGATGGTCGGCAGGGGCAGGCCGCTGCTCGCGGACAGCTCGCTCAGGCCCACCTCCCCGCCCGCGTCCGCCATCCGTTCGAGCAGGTCGAAGGCGCGCTCCAGGGACTGGACACCGCCGTTGGCGGAGGACCGGGCGGAGTCGGTGGTGCTGGCGCTGGACGTCGGCACGGGGCGTTCCTTTCGGGTAGCATTTCGCTTCCCGGGATGTTAATTCCGCTTCGTGGAAAAGTCCAGGGGCGGGGTGCCGTGTGTGCTCTGTAGCAGTGTGCCCTTGACGGGGTGGAAGTGGGAGTGAAGACTCCTTCAACAGAACGTTGAAGAAAGGGGTTCGGGTGTCCGACGCTGAACTGGTGCTGCGCTCGACGCGTGTCATCACTCCCGAGGGGACCCGCGCCGCTTCGGTCGCGGTCGCCGCCGGCACGATCACGGCCGTCCTCCCCCACGACGCTCCGGTACCGGAGAGCGCCCGCCTGGAGGACCTGGGCGACCACGTCCTGCTGCCCGGCCTCGTCGACACGCACGTGCACGTCAACGACCCGGGCCGCACCGAGTGGGAGGGCTTCTGGACCGCCACCCGCGCCGCCGCGGCCGGAGGCATCACGACGCTCGTCGACATGCCCCTGAACTCCCTGCCACCGACCACGAGCGTCCCGCATCTGCGCACCAAGCAGCGGGTCGCCGCCGCCAAGGCGCACATCGACGTCGGCTTCTGGGGCGGCGCGCTGCCCGACAACATCAAGGAGCTCCGCCCGCTGCACGAAGCCGGCGTGTTCGGCTTCAAGGCGTTCCTGTCACCGTCCGGCGTCGACGAGTTCCCGCACCTGGAGCGGGACCCCCTGGCCCGCACCATGGCCGAGATCGCCGCCTTCGACGGACTGCTCATCGTGCACGCCGAGGACCCCCGCCTCCTCGCCTCCGCCCCGCAGCAGCCGGGCCCGAAGTACGCCGACTTCCTCGCCTCCCGCCCACGGGACGCCGAGGACAGCGCCATCGCCCAGCTCATCCGCGAGGCGAAGGCCCTCCACGCGCGCGTGCACGTCCTGCACCTCTCCTCCAGCGACGCCCTGCCGATGATCGCCCAGGCGCGGGCGGAGGGCGTCCGCATCACCGTGGAGACCTGTCCCCACTATCTGACCCTCACCGCCGAGGAAGTCCCCGACGGCGCCAGCGAGTTCAAGTGCTGCCCGCCCATCCGCGAGGCCGCCAACCAGGACCTGCTCTGGCAGGCGCTCGCCGACGGCACCATCGACTGTGTCGTCACCGACCACTCCCCGTCCACGGCCGACCTGAAGACCGACGACTTCGCGACGGCCTGGGGCGGCATCTCCGGACTCCAGCTGAGCCTGGCCGCGGTGTGGACGGAGGCCCGCAGGCGCGGCCACGGACTGGAGGACGTGGTGCGCTGGATGTCGGCGCGCACCTCCGAACTGGTCGGGCTCGACGACCGCAAGGGCGCCATCGCGGTGGGCCGCGACGCCGACTTCGCCGTCCTCGCCCCCGACGAGACCTTCACCGTCGACCCGGTCGCCCTCCAGCACCGCAACCGCGTCACGGCCTACGCCGGCAAGACCCTGCACGGCGTCGTGAAGTCCACCTGGCTGCGCGGACAGCGCATCGTCGCGGACGGCGAGTTCACCGGACCGAAGGGGCGGCTCCTCACCCGGACCCACTGAATCCCATCCCGGACACCCGAAAGGCAGACCTGATCATCGTGACGGCGATCCCCAGCTTCACCGGCGACGCGAGCCCCTACGGAGGCGGCGACCCGTACGCGGACTACCGCACCGCCGACTTCCCCTTCACCCGGTACACCGACCTCGCCGACCGGCGCCTCGGTGCCGGTGTCATCGCCGCCAACGACGAGTTCTTCGCCCAGCGCGAGAACCTGCTGGTGCCCGGGCCCGCCGAGTTCGACCCCGAGCACTTCGGCCACAAGGGCAAGATCATGGACGGCTGGGAGACGCGCCGCCGCCGGGGCGCCTCCGCCGGTCACCCCTGGCCGACCGCCGAGGACCACGACTGGGCGCTGGTCCGCCTCGGCGCCCCGGGCGTGATCCGCGGGATCGTCGTCGACACCGCCCACTTCCGCGGCAACTACCCGCAGGCCGTGTCCGTCGAGGGCACCCGCGTCACCGGCTCCCCGTCGCCGGAGGAACTCCTCGGGGACGACGTGAAGTGGACGACCCTGGTCCCGCGCACGCCGGTCGGCGGCCACGCCGCGAACGGGTTCGCCGTCGACGTCGAGCAGTGCTTCACGCACCTGCGGGTCAACCAGCACCCCGACGGCGGCATCGCGCGGCTGCGCGTCCACGGCGAGGTCGTCCCCGACCCGGCGTGGCTGGAGGCGCTCGGCACCTTCGACGTCGTCGCCCTGGAGAACGGCGGACGGGCCGAGGACGCCTCCAACCGCTTCTACTCGCCCGCCTCCAACACCATCGCGCCGGGCCGCTCCCTCAAGATGGACGACGGCTGGGAGACCCGCCGCCGCCGCGACCAGGGCCACGACTGGATCCGCTACCGGCTGGCCGCCCGGGCGCAGATCCGCGCCCTGGAGATCGACACCGCCTACCTCAAGGGCAACAGTGCCGGCTGGGCGTCGGTGTCGGTCCGGGACGGCGAGGACGGCGACTGGCAGGAGATCCTGCCCCGCACCCGCCTCCAGCCCGACACCAACCACCGCTTCGTCCTGCCGGAACCGGCCGTCGGCACGCACGCGCGCGTGGACATCTTCCCCGACGGGGGCATCTCCCGGCTCCGCCTGTTCGGCTCCCTGACCCAGGAGGGCACGAGCCGGCTGGCGGCACGCCACCAGGAGCTGGGCGGCTGAGCCACCCGCTGACCGTGGGGCGCACCGGCCGGACAGCACCGGCGCGTCCCACGCGCCTCACGCCGCGTGGCCCCCGTCCACCGGGAACTCCGCCCCGGTCACATAGGTGGCCCCCGCCAGGTAGGCGACCATCGACGCCACCTCGTCCGCCGTCCCGAACCGGCCCAGTGCCGTCATCGCCGCCTGGCCGGCCGCGTACGGCCCGTCAGCCGGGTTCATGTCCGTGTCGATCGGGCCGGGCAGGACGAGGTTGGCCGTGATCCCGCGTCCGCCCAGCTCCCTGGCCAGCGCCTTCGTCAGACCGGCCAGGGCCGCCTTGCTCGTGGCGTAGAGCGTCCCGCCGGGCCCCGGCACCCGCTGGGCCAGGCAACTGCCGATCGTGATGATCCGTCCGCCCTCGGGCATCCGCGCCGCGGCCGCCTGCGAGGCCAGGAAGACACCCCGTACGTTGACGTCGAGGACCCGGTCCACCTCCGCGAGCGACAGGGTGTCCAGCGGTCCGAGCACCCCCACACCGGCGTTGTTGACCAGGATGTCGAGCCCGCCCAGTGCCTGTGCCGCCGCGTCCACCACGGCGGCCGCCTCGGCGGGCTGCGCCACGTCCGCGCGCAGCGCCACGGCCCGGCGCCCCAGCGCCTCCACCTCCCGGACGATCCCCTCGGCCGCCTCCTTGCCGTTCACGTGGCCGACGGCCACGTCCGCGCCCTCCCGCGCCAGCCGTACCGCCGTCGCCGCGCCGATCCCACGGCTCCCGCCGGTCACGAGAGCCACCTTGCCGTGCAGAGTTCCCTGAATGGTCATGAGTCCATCCCAGCCGCCGCACCACGCCGGCGCTGGCGGCGAACGGACGTCGAGGTGAGGCCACCGGCGGCGTGGCGTACGGCCCAGCGATGAGTTGCGGGCGGCGGCCGGGTCTGAACCGATGACAGCAGACCCCGGCCCACCGGAAGGAAGGCACCCGCCATGGGCAAGCTCGTCTCCACCCTCTTCGTCACCCTCGACGGCGTCTACCAGGCCCCCGGCGGGCCGCAGGAGGACACCCGGGGCGGTTTCACCCACGGCGGCTGGAGCTTCCCGTACGCCGACGAGGACTTCGGCCGGTTCATCGACGAGGTCTTCGCCCGCCCGGGCGCCTTCCTGCTCGGCCGCCGTACCTACGACATCTTCGCCACGTACTGGCCCAAGGTGACCGACCCCGCCGACCCGGTCGCCTCCAAGCTGAACTCCCTGCCGAAGTACGTGCCGTCCTCCACGCTGACGGACCCCGGCTGGGCGGGCACCACGGTGCTGACCGGCGACCTCGCCGAGGAGGTCGCCGCCGTGAAGGAACGCACCGACGGCGAGGTCCAGGTACACGGCAGCGGTGCCCTCGTCCGTTCCCTGCTGGCCCTCGACCTCGTCGACACCCTGCACCTGCTGACCTTCCCGGTCGTCCTCGGCTCCGGCTTCCGGCTGTTCACGGAGGGCGCCGTGCCGACCGCGTTCGAGCACACCGGCGGGAGCGTCACCGGCGCGGGCGTGTCGGTCCGGACGTACGCCCCGAAGGGCCGCCCGGAGTACGGCGAGTTCGGACTGCCGGAGGACGCCTGAGGGCGCCGGTGCGCGGGTGAACTTCCCGCGAACGCACGGGGTTTCACAGGAAATTCTCCACGCTTGTCATTGACATGCCAGCGTCTACGCGCGTCATCATGAGATCCATGAACTTCCCCCCACGCGCCTCGCGGCTCGGCGCAGCAGCCGCCCTCCTGTCCGCCCTCCTCGTCGGCGGAACCGTCTCCGCCACCACGGCCGGCGCCGCCCCCACCGCCGTCGGCGACATCTGCTACAGCGCCCTGCCGTCCCAGGCCCACGACACGCTCGACCTCATCGAACAGGGCGGCCCCTACCCGTTCGACCAGGACGGCACCGTCTTCCAGAACCGGGAGGGCATCCTGCCCGGCCAGTCGTCCGGCTACTACCACGAGTACACGGTCATCACCCCGGGCTCCTCCACCCGCGGAGCGCGACGCATCGTCACCGGTGAGCAGAACCGGGAGGACTACTACACGGCCGACCACTACGCGTCGTTCGACCTGGTCGACTACGGCTGCTGAATCCGGCCGGGGCCGCGGGCCGGACGTCCGTCGGACTGCTCAGACGGACTTCCGGCTCCCGGCCGCCGCGAACAGGGCGACACCCAGCACGAGCAGCGCGACGCTCGCGTAGACCTCGTGGCCGTCGAGGAACCCCAGCCGCTGCACCAGGCCCCAGTTCCAGTCGGTGAACTCGTGCACCAGGCCCGCCCCGCCCTGGACCAGGGCGAGGAAGCCGAGAATCTCCAGTACCTGCTTCATGCCCTCAGCCTCGCTCCGCGGACCCCCCACGCACATCGGCCGCGAGGCGAGCCCCAGAAGGGCGGAAGTCCCCGTTCCACCGCCACCACGGCGACGAAAGTCGGCGACGCGGCGACTTTGGTCGACGATCCCGCGCGAGAGCAGGTGCGGCGGGCTCGTGCTGCGTAGATTTGGCGCTCGTGAAGGGTGACGACGTGGGGCAGGCCTCCCCGCTGCCGGTGGGAGAGACGCCCGCGCTGTTCACCGGGCGCCGATGGTTCTTCCCGTCGGCCCTCCTGCACGAACTCGACCCCGACGCCGCTCGGGCCGGGCGGAGGCCCCGGCGCACCGCCCGCGACTGGGTCGTCGACTTCTCCTGCTTCCTGCTGGCCGTGGTGGTGGGCGCGATCGCCATGGAGGCGCTCGCCGACAACCCTCATGTGCCGGACGGACTCGCCGTCGCCGACCAGGTGATCGGCGCGTTGGCCTGCGCGGCGGTCTGGCTGCGGCGCCGCTGGCCGCTGGGGCTGGCCGTGGCGCTGACCCCCATCGGCCTCCTCTCCGACACCTCGGGCGGCGCGGGCCTCATCGCCCTGTTCACCCTCGCCGTGCACCGACCCTTCCGGTACGTGGCCTGGGTGGGCGGCGTCAACGTGGCGCTGATGCCCCTCTACTACTGGGTACGCCCCGACGCGGACCTCCCCTACCTGGTGAGTGTCCCCTTCGCCGTGCTGCTCACCCTGGCGATCGTCGGCTGGGGCATGTTCGTCCGCGCCAAGCGCCAGCTCATGGTGAGCCTCCGGGACCGGGCCCGGCGCGCCGAGACGGAGGCGCGGCTGCGGGCCGAGCAGGCCCAGCGGCTCGCCCGCGAGGCCATCGCGCGGGAGATGCACGACGTGCTCGCCCACCGGCTGACCCTGCTGAGCGTGCACGCCGGCGCCCTGGAGTTCCGGCCCGACGCGCCCCCGGCGGAGACCGCGCGGGCGGCGGGCGTGATCCGGGAGAGCGCGCACGAGGCGCTCCAGGACCTGCGGGAGATCATCGGCGTGCTGCGGGCGGGCGAGCCGGACGACGCCGGCCGTCCGCAGCCGACGCTCGCGGCCCTGGACACCCTGGTCGCCGAGTCCCGCGAGGCGGGCATGAAGGTCTCCCTCGACCACCGCGTCGAGGACCCCGCCGCCGTCCCGTCCTCCGTCGGCCGCACCGCCTACCGGATCGCCCAGGAGGGCCTGACCAACGCGCGCAAGCACGCACCCGGCACGGACGTCACGGTGACCGTCACCGGCGCCCCGGGCACCGGCCTCACCATCCGGGTGCACAACCCGCCGCCCGAGGGCGAGGTGCCGCCCGTCCCCGGCTCCGGCCAGGGCCTGATCGGCCTCACCGAGCGGGCGGTCCTCGCCGGCGGCCGGCTGGAGCACGGGCCCACCGCGCAGGGCGGGTTCGAGGTGCGGGCGTGGCTGCCGTGGGGATGACCGCTCGCGCCCCGCAGCCCGGCCGGGCCGTGATTACGTAAGGCCCATGACTGCGATCAGACTGCTCCTCGTCGACGACGATCCGCTGGTGCGGGCCGGGCTGTCCTTCATGATGGGCGGCGCCGACGACATCGAGATCGTCGGCGAGGCCGCCGACGGCGCCGAGGCGGAGGCCCTCGTCGACCGCACCCGCCCGGACGTCGTCCTCATGGACATCAGGATGCCGACGGTGGACGGTCTGACGGCCACGGAGCGGCTGCGCGCCCGCGAGGACGCCCCGCAGGTCGTGGTCCTCACCACCTTCCACGCCGACGAGCAGGTGCTGCGCGCGCTGCGCGTGGGTGCCGCCGGGTTCGTCCTCAAGGACACCCCGCCGGCCGAGATCCTCGCGGCGGTACGCCGGGTCGCGGCCGGCGACCCGGTCCTGTCGCCCACGGTCACCCGCCAGCTGATGCGGCACGCCGTCGGCACTGCGGCCGACACGCGCCGCACCCGCGCGCGCGAACGCCTGGCCGCCCTCAACGACCGCGAGCGCGAGGTCGCCGTCGCGGTCGGCCGGGGGCTGGCCAACGCCGCGATCGCCACCGGCCTGTTCATGAGCGTCGCCACCGTGAAGACACACGTCTCGCGCATCCTGGCGAAACTGGACCTCAACAACCGGGTGCAGATCGCGCTGCTCGCCTACGACGCGGGACTCCTGGAGGAGGAGCAGGAGGAGCGCTGACCGCGGCGGCCCGCCGTCAGGCGAACGCGGGGGAGGCTCCGGAGATCTCCGCGAGGTGCACCGGTCTGCGCCCCCGCCGCGACAGCTCGCACGCCTCGGCGATCCGCAGCGCCTGGAGGGCCTCGCGCCCGTCGCAGGGGTTGGCCCGCTCGCCCCGGACGACCTCCACGAACGCGTTCAGCTCGGCCTCGTAGGCGGGGCCGAAGCGCTCCAGGAAGCCCGTCCACGGCTTGTCCGCGGCCGGCGGCCCCGTCGGCTCGGTGGACGCGATCGGCGTACGGTCGTCCAGACCGACCACGATCTGGTCGCGCTCCCCGGCGAGTTCCATGCGCACGTCGTAGCCGGCGCCGTTCATCCGGGTCGCGGTGAGGGTGGCGAGGGTGCCGTCGTCCAGGGTGAGCAGCGCGGCGGCGGTGTCCACGTCACCCGCCTCGCGGAACATCCGGGGGCCTGCGTCGGACCCGGCGGCGTAGACGTCCGTCACCTCCCGGCCGGTCACCCAGCGCAGCACGTCGAAGTCGTGGACCAGCGTGTCCCGGTACAGCCCGCCGGACAGCGGCAGCCACGCGGCGTCCGGCGGCGCCTGGTCGCTGGTCAGGGCCCGCACGGTGTGCAGCCGCCCCAGGCGGCCGGAGCGCACGGCCTCGCGCGCGCCCGTGTAGCCCGCGTCGAAGCGGCGCTGGAAGCCCATCTGGAGCACCGTCCCGGCCGTCTCGACCTCGGAGATCGCGCTCAGAGTCCCCGGCAGGTCCAGGGCGATGGGCTTCTCGCAGAACACCGGCAGACCCGAGCGTGCTGCCCGACCGATCAGTTCGGCGTGGGCCGACGTGGCCGTCGTGATCACCACCGCGTCGACCCCCCAGCGGAAGATCTCCTCCACGCCGGGCGCCGCCGTCTCACCCAGCCGGTGCGCCAGCTCCTGGGCCCTGGAGGCGTCCGCGTCCGTGAGGATCAGCGAGCCGACGTCACGATGCCGGCTCAGCGTGTTCGCGTGGATGGTGCCGATGCGGCCCGTACCGATGACGCCGATGCGCATGAAAACAAAGTGCGTGCCCGACGCGCCGCTGTCAATCTGTATGTCCGGACAATCTGACTACACGACTTCCCGTCAACAACGCACGGAGCTACGCTCGCCCCGTGCCGAAACCAGAAGTGGACCCGACCGTGCAGCTAGAGCTGAGCGTGGACCGCAGCTCCCCCGTGCCGTTGTACTTCCAGCTGTCCCAGCAGCTGGAGGCCGCGATCGAGCACGGCACGCTGACCCCCGGCAGCCTGCTGGGCAACGAGATCGAACTCGCCGCCCGGCTCGGCCTGTCCCGGCCGACCGTCCGCCAGGCGATCCAGTCGCTCGTCGACAAGGGCCTCCTCGTCCGCCGCCGCGGCGTGGGCACCCAGGTCGTGCACAGTCAGGTGAAGCGCCCACTGGAGCTCAGCAGCCTCTACGACGACCTGGAGGCGGCGGGCCAGCGTCCGGCCACCCGGGTCCTCGTCAACAAGCTCGTCCCCGCCTCCGCCGAGGTCGCCGCCGCGCTCGGCGTCGCCGAGGACAGCGACGTCCACCGCGTGGAGCGCCTCCGGCTCGCCCACGGCGAGCCCATGGCCTACCTCTGCAACTTCCTGCCGCCCGGCCTCATCGATCTCGACACCGGCCAGCTGGAGACCACCGGCCTCTACCGTCTGATGCGAGCGGCGGGCATCACCCTGCACAGTGCCCGCCAGTCGATCGGCGCCCGCGCGGCGGCGACGGAGGAGGCGGAGCGCCTGGCGGAGGAGACGGGCGCGCCGCTGCTCACCATGCAACGCGTCACGTTCGACGACACGGGCCGCGCCGTCGAGTACGGCACCCACACCTACCGCCCGACGCGCTATTCCTTCGAATTCCAGTTGCTCGTGCGTACTTGAGGGGCGCGGGGAACCGCGCGACGAGCCCCCACCGGCCCGCACTCGGCGACGATCCGCACCACCCCTGTGATCCGCACCCTGCCTCCCCGTGAGGCAGAATCGGCGGCGATGAGCACCTACCGCGACTTCACCGCCCCCATCGGCTCCCGCCGTGCCACGGCCCTGCGCACCGTCGGCACCCGGGAGCGCCGCTCGCTCCTGACGGCGCCCCGCGTGCCCACGGTCGGCATCGACATCGGCGGTACGAAGGTCATGGCGGGCGTCGTCGACGCCGACGGCAACATCCTGGAGATGCTCCGCACGGAGACCCCGGACAAGTCCAAGAGCCCCAAGGTCGTCGAGGACACGATCGCCGAGCTGGTCCTGGACCTCTCCGACCGGCACGACGTGCACGCCGTCGGCATCGGCGCGGCCGGCTGGGTGGACGCCGACCGCAACCGCGTGCTGTTCGCCCCGCACCTGTCCTGGCGCAACGAACCGCTCCGCGACCGCCTCTCGGGACGGCTCTCCGTCCCCGTCCTCGTGGACAACGACGCCAACACCGCGGCCTGGGCGGAATGGCGCTTCGGCGCCGGCCGGGGCGAGGACCACCTCGTCATGATCACCCTCGGCACCGGCATCGGCGGCGCGATCCTGGAGGACGGCCAGGTCAAGCGAGGCAAGTACGGCGTCGCCGGCGAGTTCGGCCACATGCAGGTGGTGCCCGGCGGCCACCGCTGCCCGTGCGGCAACCGCGGCTGCTGGGAGCAGTACAGCTCCGGGAACGCCCTGGTCCGCGAGGCCCGCGAGCTGGCCGCCGCCGACTCGCCCGTCGCGTACGGGATCATCGAGCACGTCAAGGGCAGCATCGGCGACATCACCGGCCCGATGATCACCGAGCTGGCCCGTGACGGCGACGCCATGTGCATCGAGCTGCTCCAGGACATCGGCCAGTGGCTCGGCGTCGGCATCGCCAACCTCGCCGCCGCCCTCGACCCGTCCTGCTTCGTGATCGGCGGCGGTGTCTCGGCCGCCGACGACCTGCTGATCGGCCCGGCCCGGGACGCCTTCAAGCGGCACCTCACCGGCCGCGGCTACCGCCCCGAGGCCCGTATCGTCCGGGCCCAGCTCGGCCCCGAGGCCGGCATGGTCGGCGCCGCCGACCTCGCCCGGCTGGTCGCCCGCCGCTTCCGCCGCGCCAAGCGCCGCCGCGTGGAGCGCTACGAGCGGTACGAGCGCTACACGCAGTCGCTCCGCAGTACCCAGGAGACGCCGTGACCGCCTCCCTGCCCCACCAGGGACCCTGGCCCGACGAGCCGGACCGCCCGGTCGAGGACCGCCGCCACATGATCCGCCGCAGGGCCCTCACCCTGCTGATCATCGTGCTGCTCATCGGCATCCCGGCCGTCTACCTCGTGATCGCCGCGAACCAGAGCCGCGACAGCGGCGAGGACAAGGAGGCGAAGTACTCGGCGACCGGCCTGACCGAGGGCTGGCCCTCCAAGCTCCAGCGCCGGATCTACCAGGTGCCCGTCCCGCACCCGGCCTGGCACGTGGCGTACTACGAGACGAACAACTGGAAGACCAGCCGCCTCTACACCCAGTTCGAGACCAACGCCGCCGGCCTCGACGCCTACCTGACCGGCCTGGGCGTGACCCGGAAGGACCTGAAGCAGGGCGACGTCACCATCGGCGCCCGCGACCGGAAGGTCACCGGCTGGAAGTTCGCCACGACCGACTCCTGGTACGGCTTCGTCCACCGGCAGAAGAACCCGGCCCCCACCCACGACGTGGTCGTGGACCTGTCCAACCCGGCGTACCCCTGGGTGTACGTGGTCGCGCGGACCGTGCCCTGACCGTCGCCGGAGCCCATTGTCAGACCCCGCCCGTAGAGTCGGAGACAGCTGATCCGGAACGCGGGCGGGAGGTGACCAGGCGTATGCGTGACACGACTGCGGTGGCCGAGCGGGCCGAGGCGCCCGCCGTCCCGGTCCGGCTCCCGGCCGTCTTCCTGCCCGCGCCCCTCCCGCGCGAGGGCCGCATCGCCTTCTGGGACCCCGAGGGCGAGCCCCTGCCCGCCGGGGACCCGCAGCACACCGCCGCCACCGAGCTGACCGTCGTACGGCGGCACGGCGCCACCGGGGTCCGGCGGCGCGCCACCCCCGCGCTGACCCTCCCGCTCGACGCGGCCCTGCCGCTCCTCGTGCGCGCCCGGCACGACCCGGGAGCCCACCCCGCCACCGCCTGCTGGGGCGCCGCCGCCCTGCACGCGCTGCGGCTGACCGCCCGCGGCCGGCTGCTGCCCGGCCTCACCCCCACGGGCCACGACGCCTGGCGTGCCGGCCCCCTCGACCCGGACGACATCGCGCACCTTCGGGCCGTCGCCGCCGCCCTGCCCTACGAGGGACACGCCGTCCCGCTGCCCGGCCCGGGCCCGGTCCGGCTGCCCGAACCGGAAGCGCTCGTCCGCGCCTTCCTGGACGCGGTCGCCGACACCCTGCCCCGCACCCCGGCCGCGCCCCACACCTCCGGCAGGCCCTTCGCGGCCCGCGAACCCCAGCACCTGCCCGCCGCTCACGACTGGGCCGCCGAGGTCGCCGCCGGCATGGACGCCGGCGTGCGGATCTCGCTCCGCCTGGACCTCTCGGCGTACGACCTGTTCGACGACGCCTCCGACGGCCGGGCCCGCAGTGCCGGCGCGGCGATCGTCCAGGTGCACAGCCTCGCCGACCCCACCCTCGTGGCCGACGCTGCGGCCCTGTGGGCGGGGGAGGCCGACGACGCCTTCGGGCCCCGCGCGCGGGTGGACGCGGCCCTCGCGGTCCGCCGCGCGGCCCGTGTCTGGCCCCCGCTCGACCGGCTCGCCGACCAGGACGTGCCCGACGTGCTGGCCCTGACCGAGGACGAGCTGAGCGACCTGCTCGGGGTCGCGGCGACCCGGCTCGCCGCGACCGGGGTCGCCGTGCACTGGCCGCGGGACCTCGCGCAGGACCTCTCCGCCGCCGCGGTGGTCCGCCCGGCCCCCGGCTCGGCGACCGACGGCACCGGCTTCTTCGAGAGCGAGGACCTCCTCCAGTTCCGCTGGCAGCTGGCGCTCGGCGGCGACCCGCTCACCGACACCGAGATGGACGCCCTCGCCGAGGCGCACCGCCCGGTCGTCCGGCTGCGCGACCGGTGGGTGCTGGTCGACCCGGCGCTCGTGCGCAAGGCCCGCAAACGGGACCTGGGCCTGCTCGACCCGGTCGACGCCCTGTCCGTCGCCCTCACCGGCACGGCCGACGTGGACGGTGAGACGGTCGAGGCCGTCCCCGTGGGCGCGCTGGCCACCCTGCGCGACCGCCTGACCGCGGGGATCCGACCGGCCGAACCGCCCCCGGCCCTTGAGGCCACCCTCCGGGACTACCAACTGCGGGGCCTGGCCTGGCTCGACCTGATGACCACCCTCGGCCTCGGCGGCTGCCTCGCCGACGACATGGGCCTCGGCAAGACCGTCACCCTCATCGCCCTGCACCTGAAGCGGGCGCGCAGCGAACCCACCCTGGTCGTGTGCCCGGCCTCCCTGCTGGGCAACTGGCAGCGCGAGATCAACCGCTTCGCCCCCGGTGTGCCGGTCCGCCGCTTCCACGGCCCGGACCGCAGCCTCGACGGCCTGGACGGCGGCTTCGTCCTCACCACCTACGGCACCATGCGCTCGGCGGCCCCCGCCCTGGCCGAGCGAGCCTGGGGCATGGTCGTGGCCGACGAGGCGCAGCACGTCAAGAACCCCTACTCGGCCACCGCCAAGGCGCTGCGCACGATCGGGGCCCCCGCGCGCGTGGCCCTGACCGGCACGCCCGTCGAGAACAACCTCTCGGAGCTGTGGGCCCTGCTCGACTGGACCACCCCCGGCCTCCTCGGCCCGCTGAAGTCCTTCCGCGCCCGGCACGCGCGTGCCGTGGAGAACGGCGAGGACGAGGAGGCGGTGGAGCGCCTCGCCCGGCTGGTCAGGCCCTTCCTGCTGCGCCGCAGGAAGTCCGACCCGGGCATCGTGCCCGAGCTGCCGCCCAAGACGGAGACCGACCATCCCGTCCCGCTCACCCGCGAACAGGCCGCGCTGTACGAGGCGGTGGTCCGCGAGTCGATGCTCGCCATCGAGACCGCCGAGGGCATGCCCCGCCGCGGCCTGGTGCTGAAGCTCCTCACGTCGCTGAAGCAGATCTGCAACCACCCCGCGCTGTTCCTCAAGGAGGAGCACACCGGTGCTGCCGGGGACCGGCTCGCCGCGCGCTCCGGGAAGCTCGCCCTGCTGGACGAGTTGCTGGACACGCTGCTCGCCGAGGACGGATCCGCCCTCGTCTTCACCCAGTACGTCGGGATGGCCCGCCTGATCACCTCCCACCTGGCCACCCGGGCCGTCCCGGTCGACCTCCTCCACGGCGGTACGCCGGTGGCCGAGCGGGAGCGCATGGTGGACCGCTTCCAGGCGGGTTCGACACCCGTCCTGGTGCTGTCGCTCAAGGCGGCGGGCACCGGCCTCAACCTCACCCGGGCGGGACACGTCGTGCACTTCGACCGCTGGTGGAACCCGGCCGTCGAGGAACAGGCGACCGACCGCGCCTACCGCATCGGCCAGACCCAGCCGGTGCAGGTGCACCGCCTCATCACCGAGGGCACCGTCGAGGACCGCATCGCCGAGATGCTCCGGTCCAAGCGCGCCCTGGCCGACGCGATCCTCGGCTCCGGCGAGTCCTCCCTCACGGAACTGACGGACCGGGAGCTGTCCGACCTGGTGTCCCTGCGGAGGTCGTCATGACACCCGGTCCTGCCGACGAGGCCCGCCGGGCCCTGCGGGAGGCCCGGGCACGGGCGGCCCACGGACCGGACCCGGCCTCGTCCCCGGGCGGTGAGCCCGCGGGGCAGGACGTTACGCGCCCCGGCGACATCGCCCGTGAGGCGCTGCGGAAGGCGGTGTCCGGGCACCGGGGGAGCGGCCGGGAAGAAGGGCAGGACACGGAGGAGGAGACCCGGGAAGCCGGGACTGCGACGGAGCCGTCCGTGCCGGAGCGTCCGAGGGCCGATGCGGCCGGGCCCGCCCCGGCCGAGGACGGAGCCGGGGCGCAGGAGGCCGAAGCGCCTGCGACCGGTCACCGCGGAGGTGCCCCCGACGGGCCCGGGCCACGCGCGGCGGACATCGCGCGGGAGGCGCTGCGCGCGACCCGGGACGAAGCGCGGCGCGCCCGGGAGGAGACCGAGCGGGAAGGCGCCCGGCGCAGGCGCAGGGCCCGGCAGAGAGTCGTGGACGAGAGGGCTGCGGCCGCCCGGCGAGCCCGCGACCACGGCGTCGGCGGGGGAGCACCCGAGGTACGACGGCTGCTGTCGGACGCGTTCCGGATGCCGGATCTGTCGGACGCGCGGGACGTGCCGGGCCCCCTTGGTGTGTCCGACACGCCTGATGTATCGGATGCCCCGGACCCGGTAGGACCGCCGGACGCGTCGGCGGGCCCGGAGGACACGCCCTCCGCCCTCGACGAGAGGAACGCTCAGGCGACGTCGGCCGTGGCTCCCACCCCCGAGACGAACACCCCGGCGAGCCCGGCCGTGGCCGCGACCGACGCCCCGGAGCCGACGGCCCTGACAGCACCGGCGGCTCCGGCCCCGCCGGAGCGCGCCTCCGGACCCGCCTACCCGGCGTCCCCGCCCCTCGCCAAGACGGCTCCCGGCCCGACGGCCTCCGCTACGGCTCCAGGCTCCATGGCGGCCCCCAACCGCGACGGCGACCTGCGCCGTACCTTCCCGCCCTTCCCGCCCCGGGACGGTGACCGCTTCGCCGAGAGCTGGTGGGGAAACGCCTGGGTCGGTGCCCTGGAGCAGGGCGCGCTGGACGCGAAGCGGCTGGAGCGTGGGCGGGGGTACGCGGGGCAGGGGCATGTCGATGCCATCAGCGTGACGCCCGGGCTCGTGCTGGCCTACGTCCAGGGCAGCCGTCCCCGCCCGTACCGCGTCCAGGTGCGCCTGCGCACGCTCGACGACACCGACTGGGACCGCTTCCTGGAGGCGGCCGCCGACCGCCCCGGGCACATCGCCGCGCTGCTCGACAAGGAGATGCCCCAGTCCCTCGCGGAATGCGGCGTGCCGCTGCTGCCCGGCCCCGGTGACCTGGACCCCCGGTGCAGCTGCCCCGACCGCGGTCACCCCTGCAAGCACGCGGCCGCCCTCTGCTACCAGACCGCCCGGCTGCTCGACGCCGACCCCTTCGTCCTGCTCCTGCTGCGCGGCCGGGGCGAGCGGGACCTGCTCGACGCGCTGTCCCGGCTGAACGCCACCCGTGCGGCGCGCGCCGCACGCGACAAGGGCCCGGCGCCCCTGCCCGGCGTGCGGGCCGCGGAGGTCCTCGCATCGCGCGCCCTCCCGCCCCTGCCCGCACCACTGCCTCCGCCCGCGCACCCCGAGCAGCCGCCGGCCTACCCCGCGGCCCC
>NZ_WWIC01000307.1:0-15972 GCF_009872555.1 Streptomyces sp. SID5643 | reverse complement strand
AGACCGTGTCCTACGTGGTGAGGCGGACGAGTCGCTTGTAGCAGCAGAGAGCGGCTGCGAGTCCGAGGAAGGCCAGGTAGTTGCGGGGATCGCGTTCGTAGCGAGGGCTCAGGCGTCGGTAGCCGGAGAGCCAGGACATCGTCCGCTCGATGACCCAGCGGCGGCGCCCTAATCGTTCGCTGGATTCGACGCCTTTGCGGGCGATGCGTACTCCGATTCGCTTCCATCGGAGCCATCTGCGCAGGTCGGCGCGGTCGTAGGCTTTGTCTGCGTGGAGGCGCTGGGGCTTGAAGTACCGGCCGCGATGAGGGTCGTGTCTCGTTTGGTGACCCTCGATCATGGGCTTCAGCCCTTCGCTGTCGTGGACGTTGCCAGCCGAGACGCCGACGAGAAGGGGCAGTCCGTTCGCGTCCGACAGGATGTGCATCTTGGAACCCGGCTTGCCCCGGTCCACGGGGCTCGGACCTGTGTGTTCGCCCCCTTTTTAGCCCTGACATGGGCGGTGTCGAGGACGACCCGGGTGACGTCGATGAGGCCGGAGTCATCGAGCTGGTTCAGGACCGCTTCGTGCAGGCGGCCCCAGACGCCGGCTCTCGACCAGATCAGGAACCGGCGGTGGGCGGTCGACTTCGATATCCCGAAGCAGGGCGGCAGTTGGCGCCAGGCGCATCCGCTGACCAGGATGTAGATGATGGCCGCGAAGAGCGTCTCATCAGGTGTGTCCTGCGTTCCGCCGCCCTGCGGCCGCACCTTCGACGGCGGGATCAGCGGCTTCGCGATCTCCCATAGCCCGTCCGGAACAATCCAACTCCACGTACTCCGCCCCATGAACGGCTCAACGTCCGCCTCACCACGTAGGACACGGTCTAAGAGGTCGTTTCTTTTGGTGTGCGGGAGAGCTGGCTGCTGGTGAGTGGTGGGCGTGGCCGTGGCTGGTGTCACGGCGTGTGTGGGAAGGCTGTTCCAGCCAGAGTCTTTGCGGCGAGGCGTACAGCGTTCTCCCAGGCCCGGACCTCTTCGGGGGACATGAAGTCGTGGTGGTACTCCAGGCCCACGGCCGCCACGAACTCCCGCTCAGGATCTGTCAACGCCTCGATCCCCTGCCAGACTCGATCTGCGGCCCTCTTCGGTGACAAGGCACCGGCGGTCAGCTCTGTCGCCATGTAATGCAGGAGGCAGCGTTCAGCGGTCTCGCAGTCCGGGATCTGGATCCCGAACTCCTCCATGGTGTGCCCGAAGAGCTGGCGGATCTCTGCTGGGTGCTCGCACTGGGAACGGCCGGCCAGGTCGCGCAGTGAAGGAGAGTCGTGGCCAGCAGCCAGTAGGTGGGCCGCCAACATGGGCAGGTCTTCCTCGCAGATGAGGTTCGCCGCGTACTTCCAGGCGATGGTGGCTGGCTCGTCCATGAGCGAATCCTGACCGAGGGGAACACCCCTGACCAGTGAGTTATCGGATCCGTGTGAGGCGCCGATGGCCGATGAGGAGGGCCGGCCGCCACCGATGGGTGGTCGAGCGAACTGAGGCACGGCTGCGCAGGTTCGTCGCGGACGCCGGGCACGAACTGCGCACTCCGCTCACCGCCATCCAGGGCTACGCCCAGCTCGCGCTGCGTCCGGAGCAGCGCCCGGAGCAGGAGCTGCGGGAGGCCAACCGGATCATCGCGCAGAACGCGGAGCGCATGAGCCTCCTCGTCGATGACCTCCATCTGCTCGCCACCCTGGACCGCGAACCCTCCTACCGCAAAGAACGGGTCGACCTGCTCTCGCTCGCGGCGGACGCGGTGAGCGCGGCCGCCGTCCACAGCCACTCCCACCCCGTCGACCTCGGCCCGCTGCCCACTCCGGCAGATCCGGACGGCACCGAGGAACTCGACGTGACCGAGACCGTCGGCGACCCGCGCCGACTGGGCCAGATCCTGGAGAACCTGCTGTCCAACGCCCGCATCCACACCCCGCCGGGCACCCGTGTCGACGTACGGGTGGGCACGACAGAGACCGGACCCGGAACCGGCGGCACCGACCGGCCGGGACGCACCTCGGCCTCGCTGCCGCTCCCGGAGCGCCTCTCGGTCAGCGTGATCGAGGTGGCGGACGAAGGACCGGGCCTCGCCCCCGTCGACGCCGAGCACGTCTTCGAGCGCTTCTACCGGGCCGACCCCGCCCGTTCCCGCAGCCACGGCGGGAGCGGCCTCGGCCTCGCCATCGCCGCGGCCATCGCCCAGGGCCACGGCGGCCGTCTCGAACTCGACACCGTCCCGGGCGAGGGCTGCACCTTCCGCCTGGTCCTCCCCGCAGCTGACTTCGGGCAGGGCCGTTGATGAGTCGAGCCTCTCTCAACGGCACGGGAGCCTCGTGCGTTGCGGGAGGCCGACCTGTCACCCGATCAGGGCCACGCTGAAAGAGCTCAATGAATGCGTGCCCGCCATCACGGGGGGGAGAGGCCCGACCGTCAGCGTGCCATTCAAGCAGGTCGGCTCACGGCCTCGATCCGGAATCAGTCACTGAGAGGGGGATGTTGCGAAAATGGCCCCACCTCTTCGGGGAGGGGCCGACGGAAAAGGACCCGCGCCACGGGCACCTCGCCGGCGGCCTACGCCACGCGCCACGCGCCGGACCGGGTCATCCCGAGCCGTGAGCTGCGTGACCTGCTGGGGGCCCGGGCGCATTTCGGGGCCGACGTCGCAGCGTTCGTGACGACCACGCGGTTCAGCCGCGAGTCCGGGAAATTCGTTGGTCAGAACGACATCCTCGGCGTCCATCGTGACCATTTCGGCATGCGCACCAACGGAACGCCCCTCGTCTTTGTGGGCGCCGTCAACGGCCGGGGACAGGGCGTGGCGCGGCATCGGGCCCGCTTCCAGCGGGCCCGATGCCGCGCCACGCCTGGGGCGGGCAGGAGGTCGCCCATACTTCGTCGATGCGGTCCTTCACGTCACCATGGTCGGGACCGATCGAGTCGTCGGTTGATTTCCTTCTGGGGCAGAGGGCGCGTATGGACATTCGGCAGCTGGAGTACTTCCTTGCGATCGTTGATCGTGGGGGGTTCAACCGTGCGGCGTCGGCTCTGTACGTGTCGCAGCCGTCGCTGTCGCAGGCCGTGCGGGCGCTGGAGCGTGATCTGGGCTCGGAGCTGTTCCATCGCATCGGGCGCAGGGCCGTGCTGACGGAGGCGGGAAGGGCGCTGATCGAGCCGGCCCGGGAGGCCGTGCGGAGTCTGGAGACGGCGCGGGCGAGTGTGGCGGCGGTGCATGAGCTGCGTGAGGGGCGCCTGGATGTGGCGGCGATGCCGTCGCAGGCGGTGGAGCCGCTGACGAGCATGGTCAGTGCCTTCAGCCGCCGTTATCCCGGCGTTTCCGTGGCGATCAACGCGGCGTTCAGGTCGCGCGATGTGATCGACATGGTGCGCACGGGTGCGGTGGAGCTGGGGCTCCTGGCGTCCGCCGGTCCTGTTTCCGGTAAGGAGGTCGTCTCCCATGCGCTGGGGCGGCAGCGTTTTGTGCTGGTGGTGCCGGCCGACGGCCCGTTCGCCGGCCGGAGGGCGGTTCAGGCCCGGGAGCTTGCGGGACAGCGGCTGATCGTCGGGCAGTCGGGTACCGGGATGCGTGCCTACGTCGACGCGCTGCGGGAGCAGGGCATCGAGTTCGCCGTCGCCGTCGAGACCGAGCACCGGGTCTCGCTCATGCCCTTGGTGCTGGCCGGGGTGGGTCTGGCGGTGGTCACGGATTCCTGGCGGGACCTCGCCGGCCGGCTGGGCGCCCGTGTCCTGGACATCGAGCCGGAGAACACCTTGGACATCGCCCTCGTCGCCCGCTGCGGCATCCTCTCGCCCGCGGCCGCAGCGTTCGTCACGGCCGCGACCTCGGCCACCGACAGGTGATAGGCCCCGCTTATAAGGCAGATCCGCTTTGCGTCTTGGACGCCCCACGGACCACCCTGCTGCAATCGACGCCATGACGACGAACCACCGGATCGCCCTGATCCCGGGCGACGGCATCGGCGCCGAGGTACTGCCCCCAGCACAGCAGGTGCTCGATGTTCTCGGCCGCCGCCACGGCTTCAGCCTGTCCTACACCTCGTACGACTGGGGTTGCGAGCGGTACCTGCGCCAGGGCGCCATGATGCCCGCCGACGGGATCGACCAGCTGCGCGAGGCGGACGCGATCCTGCTGGGCGCGGTGGGATACCCCGGGGTGCCCGACCATGTCTCGCTGTGGGGGCTGCTGATCCCGATCCGGCGCAGCTTCCGCCAGTACGTCAACCTCCGGCCCATCCGTGTCTTCGAAGGCATCGACAGCCCGGTGCGCGGCGCACGGCCGGGCGAGGTCGATGTCGTCGTCGTGCGCGAGAACATGGAAGGCGAGTACAGCGAGGTCGGCGGCCGGCTCAACAGCGGCTTCCCGGACGAGATCGCCGTGCAGGAGGCCGTGTTCACCCGGGCCGGCGTCACACGCCTGCTGGACTACGCCTTCACGCTCGCCTCCCGGCGCGGTGGCCGCCTGACCTCCGCGACCAAGTCGAACGGCATCATCCACACCATGCCGTTCTGGGACCAGCTCGTCACCGAGCGGGCCGCCTCGTTCCCGCAGGTCGCCTGGGACCAGGAGCACATCGACGCGCTCGCGGCCAAGTTCGTCCTCGAGCCTGCCCGCTTCGACGTCGTCGTCGCCTCCAACCTCTTCGGTGACATCCTCAGCGACCTCGCGGCCGCCGTCGCCGGATCCATCGGCATCGCCCCGGCGGCCAACCTCAACCCCGAGCGGGACTTCCCCTCGATGTTCGAGCCGGTGCACGGCTCCGCACCCGACATCGCGGGGAAGGGCATCGCCAACCCGCTGGGCGCGATCTGGTCCGCGGCCATGATGCTCGACCACCTCGGCCATCCGGCCGCGGCCAGGGACATCACGGACGCGATCGCCGCGGTCCTGGCCAAGACCGATGTCCGCACCCGTGACCTCGGCGGATGCGCGACCACCGCCGAGTTCACCGACAAGCTGATCGAGCTCCTCTGAGCCATTTCCCCCTGCCTCAAAGTGGCACACGGCGTTGACCTGCAGGTTTCCCGGGCTGATAGTGAACGCCACTCTCACGGGACGAACCGGATGAAAGGAGCGACCTCATGAGCATCCCCAAGCGCGTCGCCGTGATCGGCGCCGGCAGCATGGGCAGCCAGGCCATGTGGCGACTGGCAGCCCGCGGAGCCGAGGTCATCGGCTACGACCGGTACGCACCGGGTCACGACCGCGGCGCGGCCGGGGGCGAGAGCCGCATCTACCGAGCCGCCCACCTCGGCGAGCCCGGGTACGTTCCGCTGCTGCGGCTCGCGGACCGGATGTGGGAGCAGCTCCAGGCGGAGACCGGCCGGCCGCTGCTACGCCGCAGCGGCAGCCTCGTGATGGGGGAGACCGCCTCACCGTCCATGCGCCTTCTCCTTTCCACCAGCGCCGCCCAGGGGCTGGATCACGAGGTGCTGGACCGGGAGGAACTCGCCCGCCGCTATCCCCAGCACCGGCTCCCGGACGGACACACCGCCGTCCTCGACCGGTTGGGCGCCGTCATCAGACCCGAGGCGTCCATCCAGGCCGCCGCCGCCCGCGCCGAACAGCTGGGAGCCCGGCTGCACCGCTACACCACGGTGCGCGAGGTCGTCCCCGCGGCGGGCGGCGGGGTGCGGGTCGTCACCGACCAGGGCACGGACCACGTGGACGCCGCCGTGGTGACCGTGGGCCCGTGGATCAACACCCTGCTCCCGGACCTCCCCCAGGCCGTCGACATCCGCCGGGTGATCTGCTCCTGGCACCTGCCCACCCGGCACGACTGGTTCGCGGGCGGCGCCCCTTCCTTCGTGCGCGCCGCACCCCACGACTGCTTCGGGATCCCGTCGCCTGACGGCATCTCCGTCAAGCTCGGTCTCTCCTTCAAATACCATGCGGCCGTGCCCGAGCCCGAACGGCTCGACCGTACGGTCCGCCCCGAGGAGCTCGGCATCTTCCGCGAGCTCATCGGTGAACTCATGCCCGACCTGAACCCCGACCCCATCAGGATGTCGGCCTACATGGAGGGCTACACCAAGTCCGGGAACCCGCTCGTCGGCCATCTCCCCGGCGAGGACGACATCATCGTCCTGGCCGGCTTCTCCGGCAGCGGCTTCAAGTTCTCGCCCGCGATGGGCGAGATCGCCGCCGACCTGGCGCTCGACGGCACCACCGAGCACCCCGTCGACTTCCTCGCTCCGGCAGGAGTCGGCGCCGCCTGACCCCCGGCGAACGTCGACGGCATCACCCCACCCTGCTACCTCGTCATGAGCATGCCTGAAAGCAGTTGTCGCCCGTAATCAGTTCCCCCAACCAAGAAAGTGGAGCACTTCCATGCCCATTCCCTCGTTCCGGTTCCGCCCGAAGTACGTCTCGTTCGACTGCTACGGCACGTTGATCGAGTGGCCGATGGCCCCCATCACACGTGAACTCGTCGGCGACCAGATCCCGGCCGAGCACTGGCAGCAGTTCGTCAAGGAGTTCCGCGGCTACCGCTACGACCAGGTCCGCGGCGAGTACTACCCCTACGAGCAGGTACTGCAGGACTCCTTCGAGCGGGTCTGCCGCAAGTGGGGCATCAAGGCGGCCCCGGACGCCGGCAAGCGGTTCGCCGACGGCGTGCGCAGCTGGGGCCCGCACGCGGATGTGCCGGAACCGCTCAAGAAGATGGGCGAGAACTACAAGCTGGTGATCCTCTCCAACGCCGGTGACGCCTTCCTCGAGGAGAGCGTGCCCCGGCTCGGGGCGGACTTCCACGCGGTCTTCACCGCGGAGCAGGCCGGCTACTACAAGCCCCGCTACGCCGCGTTCGAGTACATGCTCGACCAGCTCGACGCCTCCCCCGAGGACTTCGTGCACGTCTCCTCGCACACCCGCTACGACCTGATGCCGATGCACGACATGGGCTTCCGCAACCTCGTCCTCCTGGACCGCGGCTGCGACCCCATAACCCACGGATACGACTACGTGACGGTGAAGTCCCTGGACGAGCTCAACACCATGCTCGGCATCTGACCTGCGACGCACACCGTCCCGCACCGACACCTCGAAGAACCCGCAGTCCAGGCCGGCGACGCCCGCGTAGAACCCGAAGTACCGGGTTGAGGGCGACATCCCGCACCGCATCATCGCCCCGGCCGGCAGCGACGAACACACGGTCCCCGCCCTGGCCGGCCGGGGGCAGATCCCCCACGGCATGCACGGCCTCACCGCCCCCGAGCGGGACTGGCCGCCCTGGCCCTCCCGTGGGACCCCGCCACGGCCACGCGCCCAACCCTGCGGCCCACAGACCAGGGCGTCGATTCCGGCGAGGCGGATCACCACCCCCCCAGACCCAGCTCCGGCTGCCGCTTTCCACGTCCCCAGCCGCTCCCCTTCTCGCGGCCGGCACCACCAGGAGGCACACCATGAAAGACACCCGAATAGACCGCAGACTGTTCCTGAGAGGAATAGGCGGGGTCACGGCGGGCGTCGCCGCCGCGACCGCCCTCAGCGCCTGCGGTACCGGCACCAGCCGGTCCGCCACGGGCGGCGGCAAGGGCGGCGGCAAGACGGTGGTCGTCCGTGACAGCGGCGGTTCCTACGGGGCCGCACTGCAGAAGGCGATCTACACGCCGTTCACGCAGGAGACCGGCATCAGCGTCAAGGTGCTCAACCTGGACAACGCCCCGCTGCTGGCCCAGATCAAGCAGGGCCGGCCGCAGTGCGACCTCATCAACGACGCGATGGTGTCGCACACCAAGTACGCCAAGCAGGACGCGCTGGAGGCGCTGGACCTCGACCGGCTCAAGAGCGTGAAGAGCGCGAAGATCCCCGAGAACCAGATCACCGAGCATGCCATCGGCCACAGCTTCTACGGCCAGTGCATCGCCTACCGCACCGACGCCTTCGGCGGAAACAAGCCCCAGTCGTGGGCGGACTTCTTCGACGCCAAGGCGTTCAAGGGCGGCCGTGCGATGTGCAGCCCGGACGGTGACCTGCCGGAGCTGGAGTTCGCGCTGCTGGCCGACGGCGTCCCGATGGACAAGCTGTACCCGCTCGATGTGGACCGCGCCTTCAAGGCGCTGACCCGGCTGCGGCCGGACATCAAGAAGTACTGGGACAGCGGCCCGCTGCCCGGCGTGCTGCTCAGCCGCCAGGAAGTGACGATGTCCACCGTCTGGGACGGCCGGATCGCCGACCTGCAGAAGCAGGGCCTCCCGGTGGAGCGGCAGCTCAACGGCATGCGCCGCCAGTTCTCGGGCTACGCCATCGCCAAGGGCGCGGCCAACGTGGACAACGCCTACAAGCTGATGGACTTCGCTCTGCGCGCCGAGAGCCAGGCCGCGCTGGCCAAGGCATTCCCCTCGAACCCGTCGTCCCCGCTGGCCTACGCCAAGCTCAGCGAGGACGAGCGCAACGCACTCGCCGGCGCGCCCAAGTACTACGACAAGGGTTTCGACGCGGACGTCGACTGGTGGCTGAAGAACGAAGCCGCCGTCACCAAGCGCTGGCTGGAGTGGGCTCGTGGCTGAATTCGGTATCGCCACACCGTCCGTCAAGGTGGCCGGCAACAAGCCGGCCACCGCGACCGGCAAAGCGCTGTCGGTAGTGGCCCTGCGCAAGACCTACGGCGACGTCGTCGCCGTCGACGAGGCGTCGATGGAGATCGCGGCGGGGGAGTTCGTCACCTTCCTCGGCTCGTCCGGGTCGGGCAAGACCACGACGCTGATGATGATCGCCGGGTTCTGCGAACCCGACTCCGGCACCATCACCGTCGGCGGTCGGGACGTCACCCGCCTCGCCCCGCAGAAGCGAAACCTCGGTTTCGTCTTCCAGCAGTACCTGCTCTTCCCGCACATGACCGTGCAGGAGAACGTCGCCTTCCCGCTCACGCTGCGCGGTGTGCCGAAGGACGAGATCCGCCGCCGGGTGGGGGAGACGCTGGAGATCGCGGGCCTGTCCGGGTTCGGCAACCGTAAGCCGCGTGAGCTGTCCGGTGGCCAGCAGCAGCGCGTCGCCCTGTGCCGGGCGCTGGTCTACCGCCCGCCGGTCATCCTGATGGACGAACCGCTGGGCGCGCTGGACAAGAAGCTGCGCGACCAGCTCCAGGTGGAGATCAAGACGATCCAGCAGGAACTGGGCCTGACCGTCATCTATGTGACGCACGATCAGGAAGAGGCGCTGGTCATGTCGGACCGTATCGCGGTCATGCGCAACGGCCTGATCGAGCAGTTCGACACCCCCCGCGAGCTGTTCGAACGGCCGAGGACGCCGTTCGTGGCGGACTTCCTCGGCGCGGCGAACTTCCTGCCCGGCCGGGTGGACAAGCACGACGGCGAGCACACCCTGGTCCGACTCGAAGCCAGTGGCGGCCTGCTCAAAGCCCGCCGCCACCAGCTGGCCCCCGGCACGCAGGTGAAGGTCGCGGTGCAGCCGGGCCGGCTGCGGGCCTGCGCCGCCGATGACGGGTTCTGTACCGGCATGGTCGAGATGGCCACCTACGTCGGCACCCTGGTCCGCGCCGGAGTGCGGATCGACGGAGGCCAGGGACCGCTGCTGCGCCTGGAGGTCCCCGCCGGCCGCGGGCCGGTGGCCGGTGAGCGGGTCGGGATCACCGCCGACCCCGACGACATCAACCTCTTCCCCGAAGAAAAGGCGGGGTGAGCCATGGCAGCCACCCTCACCGCAGGCGCGCCCGCCCGCCCCCGCAAGCTCCTCGCATCACGCCGGATCCGGGTTGGGATCCTCTACGCCCTGCCGGTCGTCGTCTACCTGCTGGTGCTGTTCGTCTACCCGATCTTCAGCACCCTGCTGCTCAGCCTGCAGGACGCCGACGGCTCCTTCACCTTGCACTGGTACGCCGACGCCCTGACCGGTGTGAACCTCTCCGTCCTGATCACCACCCTGCGGATCTCCGCCGAAACAGCCGTACTCAGCCTGGCCTTCGGGTTCCTGCTGGCCCAGGCGGTCACCCGGCTCAAGCCCATCCTGGCGGGCCTTGCCATGCTGGTCGTGGTCGTCCCGCACTTCATCAGCGCCTTGGTACGCACCTACGGCTGGATCATCATGCTCGGCGAAAAGGGCCTGGTGAACGAGACCCTGACCGCCATGTCGGTCCCCGGTGCGCCGTTCCAGCTGCTCTACAACGAGCTCGGCGTGGTCATCGGCACCACCTCGATGATGCTCCCCTACACAGTGCTGCTGCTGTACGGGGTGATGCGCGGTGTGGACCGGCGGCTTCTGGCGGCCGCGTCCAGCATGGGCGCCGGCCGGGTGACCATCTTCCGCCGGGTGTATCTGCCGCTCATCGCCCCCGGCCTGGCCAGTGCGGGACTGCTCAGCTTCATCCTGTCGCTGGGCTACTACATCACCCCGGCCCTGATGGGCGGCCCGAACCAGACGATGATCGCCACCCTCATCAACCAGCAGGTCACCAAGGAGAACCAGTGGAACGGGGCCGCCGCACAGGGCGTCATCCTGCTGCTGCTCACCTTCGCCGGACTGCTGCTGGTCAAGGCCGTCAGCTCCCTGGGCGCCAGCCGTAAGAAGAGGAGCGCGTCCTGATGGAACTGCGCAGCACCCTTGTCGGGCGGATCGTCCTGACCGCGGTCGCCACCGTGATCCTGCTGTTCCTGGCGCTGCCGATCGTCGTCATCCTCGTCACCTCCTTCAGCAACAACGCCTTCGCGGCGTTCCCGCCCGAGGCGTGGACGCTGAACTGGTACAAGGCCCTGTTCGCCGACGGCAGCAAATGGCCCGCCGCCATGTCCCTGTCCGCCCTGGTCGCCGCCCTGAGCACCCTCTTCTCCCTCATCATCGCGGTGACCGCGGCCACCGCCCTGGTCCGCAGCGAACTCCCCCTGCGCTCCGCGGTGTTCGCCCTGGTCCTCGGACCGCTGCTCATCCCGCAGATCGTCACCGCGCTCGGCCTGTTCCTGCTGTTCGAACCGGCCGCGATGCTGGGCAGCCCCATCGCCATCGCGCTCGGCCACACCGTGCTCGCCTCACCCATCGCGGTGCTGATCCTGATCGCGACCCTGCGCGGCATCGACGAACGCCTCGAGGACGCAGCCGCCAGCATGGGCGCCGGCCGCCTCACCATCGCCCGGCGCATCACCTTCCCCCTGGCCGCGCCGGGCATGATCGCAGCCGCGATCTTCTCCTTCATCACCAGCTTCGACGAGTTCTACATCTCCCAGTTCCTCTCCTCCGTCGACACCGTCACCCTGCCGGTGCGGGTCTACAACTCGCTCACCTTCGAGATCGACCCCAGCGTGACCGCGGTCAGCGCGCTCCTCACCGCCTTCGCGATCGTCGCCCTCGGCCTGGTGGCCCTGGTCCGCTGGATCGGCTCCGGACGGCAGGGCTCCCTGCTCTCGGTCGAGAACACGGCAGGGGTCGCCAACCCGGGAGGCGAGACGGTATGACCGCCGCCGCCACCGCTCAGCGGCACCTGCTGCACATGACCGCCAACGGCTCGCTCGGCCCGGAAGGCGAGGACCTCCTCGCCGTCCGGCGGGGGAGGGCCCCCACGCCGAGGATGCCGACGGCAGGCGCTACATCGACGGCCTGTGGGGGCCGGCCCGCGTCGGCCTGGCCGTCGACCTGATCCCGCGCCGACTGCACGAGGCCGGTCTCCTCGCCCGCGTCCGCAACCGCTTTGTGCCGCTGCTCGGATCGAGCCGCCGCTGATCAGCGACCGCAGCCCCGTCGCCGGACTTCTGGTGGTGCCCGGCCGCGTTCCGCCCTCCTTCGAAACTCCCGCTAAGGACCCGACATGAAGACGATTCCCTACTGGATAGATACCGCTGGGGCGTTTCCCGACCGGTCCGGCAAGCCGCTGACCGAGGACACCGACCTGGTGGTCGTCGGCGCCGGCCTGACGGGTCTGTCCACCGCCCTGCACTCCGCCCGCAAGGGCGCCCGTGTCACCCTCGTCGAGAAGGGCCAGATCGGCTCCGGTGCCTCCGCCCGCAACGGCGGCATGGCCAACCTGGGCTTCACCATCGGCGTGGGCCAGGCCATCCGCCGGTACGGCCTCGAGCGGGCCCGCGAGATCTACAACTCCTACGGCGAGGCCGTGGACACCGTCGAGCGGCTCGTGAACGAGGAGTCCATCGACTGCCAGTTCCGTCGCGTCGGACGCCTGGGCGTCGCCTCCCGCCCCGCGCACTTCGAGAGCAAGAAGACCCAACAGCGTGACCTGGCGAAGTACTTCGGACACGAGACCACGCTGATCGGCAAGTCCGAGCTGCGTTCCGAGATCGGCTCCGACGCCTACCACGGCGGCCTGCTCGACCCGTTCAGCGCCGCACTGCACGTCGGCCGCTTCGTGCGCGGGATGGCCGAGGCGTGCGAGCGCACCGGTGTCGAGATCCACGAGCGCAACGCGGCCATCGGCGTGCGGCGTACCGCCGCCGGCCGGTTCGAGGTCAGCACCGAGCGCGGTGTGATCCGTGCCGGGCAGGTCATGATGGCCACCGACGCCTACACCGACAAGAACTTCCCCTGGCTGCGCCGCCAGCAGGTCTGCGTGGGCAGCTTCATCATCGTCACCGAGCCGCTCGGCGAGGAACTCGCCCGGGACATCATCCCCAAGGCCCGCCTCATCGTCGACTCCAACAAGGTCTGCCACTACTTCCGGCTCACCCCGGACAACCGGCTGCTGTTCGGCGGCCGCGCCCGCTTCGCACCGTCCGACCCCACCTCGGACAAGAAGAGCGGACAGGTTCTGTTCCGTGAGATGTGCGAGATCTTCCCCCAGCTCTCCCGCACGGAGATCGAGTACGTGTGGGGCGGCTCCGTCGGCTTCGCCATGGACCGCATCGTGCACGCCGGGCAGAGTGAGGACGGCGTCTACTACTCCATGGGATACGCCGGCCACGGCGTGCAGATGGCCACCCACATGGGCCACGTCATGGCCGAGGTGATGGACGGGCACCCCGAGGTCAGCCCCGTCCGCGACATCGCCCCGCCCCGCATCCCCCTCTACAACGGCACCGCCTGGTTCCTGCCCTTCGCGGGCGCCTACTACAAGACGCTGGACCGCATCCGCTGACCGGTCGACAGCCGGCCTGGGCAGCATCGGAAGCCAAGGAGGTCCTCGCCGCCGACCGCGCCTGGCCCAACTGCCCAGCCACAAGGGCCTGTTGCCCGCCGAGAGGCTCACCGGCCTGCTGCGCGCCGTGACCGTGGAGCGCAGCCGTCAGGCCCTGGTCCCAGATGCACGTTGAGCCTGGCCGAACTCGACCCGGTGACGCTTGGTATGTCCGTTCTCGATTCGCATCGCTCCCGAAACCAACAGAGGAAAAAGCATGTCGCTCCTGAAGACCATCGACACCGATCCCTCCTTCGCTCCCAGCGAGTCCGGCCCGCTGCCGGAACGCCTGATCTCCGGCGACCCGACTTACAAGACCTGGGCCCAGGACACCGCCCGTGAGGGAACGATCAACACGGGTGTCTGGGAGGCGACGCCCGGCGAGACGCGCTCGATCAAGGGTGAGACCTTCGAGTTCTGCCACATCCTTTCCGGCGTCGTCGAACTCACGCCGGAAGGCGGCGAGCCGGTGATCTACAAGGCAGGCGACAGCTTTGTCATGAAGCCGGGCTACGTCGGTGTCTGGAAGACCATCGAAACCGTGCGCAAGATCTACCTGACCGTGTCGTAACGCCGACGCCGCAGGGCACGATCGGCGTCGGGACCTCTCGCGAGGGCAACCTGCCCAGCAGACACATGCCCTCGATGCCCTGAGAACCACGCTGTGGCAGAAATGCGGCTCAGCGACGGGGTATATGGCGATGGGACCGGCGGCTGCCGCCGGTCCCATCCGTACTGCTCGGCGTCGCCGCGTGGAAAGCAGGCGGGCGCACCAAGAGGCCCAGATCGAAGAGGCCCTCCGTGCGCCCGCGGCCCGCAGGCGTGGGCGGCGAAGCGCACCGCCAGTTCTCCAGCGCCTCGCGCAGGCGGCAGCGGAACGTGGCGGCCGGCTCGACGGCATGGTCCGGCCGAGCGTGCGAAGCACCGTAAGGGCAACGGTGCGCACCACGAGCAGAAAGCCACCGGCAGCTTCGATCCTGGTGATCTCCCTGCACAGGATCCATCCGCGACGGACAAGCGTGGAGAACCGCATCCGATCAGGCGCGAGAAGCGTTCGGCCATATCCGCGGTGGACCATAGAGAAGAGCGAAGCCAGCCGAATCCCAGTCGGCCAGCCGGTCAGATCGCGCAAGGCCGGTCAACTCGGCGACCTGGTAAGAAACCATGTCGCCGCGGGTCCCTTGATCTCGTAAACCTTGCCGTCCTGCCGCAGCACGGCCGTCCGCACCTTCGCCGGCAGCAGCGCGATGGCCTGCTCGTCCGTGGCGTTGACGGCCCAGCCGGTCACCCAGCGCACCCGCCGCCGGCTCGGGGACAGCTGTCGGAGATGATCGAGCAGGGCGTGGCTTTAAGGCCGCGCCGTCCGATCCGTACCAGCAGCTTCGGCCACAGCGGCAGCGGGAGCTGCCGAAACGCCGAGGCCAGGACCGCCTGGTGGTCGGTAACGTCGCTGGGCGGTGCGGTGCCCGGCCGCAGCAGCATGGCGACGCACTCACGGGTGTCGGCCACCCGCGCACTCAGCGGCATGTGACCGAAGCTGCCCGCCGCGTCTTCCTTGCGGCTGGTGCAGGTGACGACGGTCGCGTCCAGGTCCAGGACGTACCGGTTGGCCGGCTCGCGGCCGCACACGAGATCCAGGGGAAGCCGCCGGGTCGCAGGGCGAGCAGCATCCACACCACGCGGCGTATCGCGGCGCGGGCGCGCTCGATCCGGGCCCGCGACGGGGGCGTCGATCGCCGCCAGAGCACGGCGCGAAGTGCTCTTTGAGACCGGTCGGCTGAACACCGCCCGCCAGTGGTACTGGAGTTGCTCGGCTGCGAAGTGTTCGTCGCACCGGGCACGATTGCGCAGGCGAGCTGGACCAGCGCCGTGCCCCGGTCCCGCCGGTCCGGCGCGGTGCCCCTCGGCAACGCCGCGTTCAGCGCAGTTGCCAGGCCGACGCGGGTGGCAACCTTCCGCAGCAGCACCACGCCCGCGTGCCCGATCAGCTTCCCGCCGTCGGCCCCCAGGGCAAGCCGGTGATCCCAGCCGGTACTCCTCACCCGTTGGGTGCCTCTTCCTCGCGGTCTTCTTGATCTAGACAGTCCAGATCATCGCAGGTGGGAGGCACCCTCTGACAATCCTCCGGTCGCGCCACTGCTCAGAGAGTCGAGCTCGGCGCGCATGGGGATTAATGCACCACGTCGCTGATGTGGTTGATGCAGACGACCTTGGGCTGGGTCATGTCCTCGAAGGCGAAGCGCACGCCTTCGCGGCCCATGCTGCCGTACTTGTAGCCGCCGAAGGGCATGGCGTCGAGGCGGTAGTCGGAGGAGTCGTTGATCATGACGCCGCCTGCTTCCAGATGCCGGGCGGCGGTCAGGGCGCGGTCCAGGCGGGAGGTGAAGATGCCGGCGTGGAGGCTGTAGTCGATGGCGTTGGCCTGTTCGATGGCGTCCTCGAAGGATGTGAAGGGCTGCAGTACGACGACGGGGGCGAACACCTCTTCCTGCCAGATCGAGCAGGTCGGCGGGACGTCTTCGAGGACGGCCGGCGTGTAGAGGGCGCCGGTGGCGGTGTTGCCGCACAGCAGCCTCGCGCCTTCGGCCACTGCGGTGTCGACTTTGGCCCGGGTGGCGGCCGCGGCCTGCTGGGTGATCATGGGGCCGACGTCGGTGCGCTCGTCGAGGGGGTCGCCGGCGCGCAGCAGTTTGGTGCGGGCGACGAAGGCGTCGCGGAAGCGCTCGTAGACCTGGGCGGCGATGAGGATGCGCTGGGTGCCGATGCAGTTCTGGCCGGCTGCCCAGAACGCGCCGGAGACGCAGGAGGTGACGGCCTCGTCGAGGTCGGCGTCGTCCATGACGATGACCGGGGCGTTGCCGCC